>NZ_JBHFKT010000005.1:0-184118 GCF_042879335.1 Photorhabdus sp. RM96S
ATTGCGGGGCACCGAGCCAAAGGAACAAGCTTAAAAAAGCGGGTTGGTGCGATGATTATCGGGCAAGAGTTTTCTTTGGATGAATAGCAGTCAAAGTATGCTCGTGCCCTGGAAGTTGATCAGAGTTCTGTCAATTGAGTATTTACAAAAAATTCATGGGACGAAGCCAAGTTATAGCCGTTTAGTTACAGTTATAAACATGTGAATATGCTTGACCACTACTCATTCCTCTTGGTAGAACAAGTCATAAACAGGAAGCTCTGACTATTGAATACAACCATAGGATCTGGCCGAATACCATTCGCGTACGTCTTTGTTCCATTAAATTTAAAACTAAAATCCCATTTACAGAAGAAATAATATCGGGTATTGCCCAATTTGTAGTATCAATCTGAAAAAACGCGTTATTACTGGAGAAATCATGATGAAAAAAACAATAAAAAACATATCCTTATTCACAGGAATTGTGCTTGGAAGCTTGACATTAGCTCATGCAGCAATTATTCCACCCGGTACACAACTGGCAACCAACCAGAATATTGTTCGTCATAATGGCTCAGAACCTGCTTCTCTTGACGTGCATAAAGTTGAAAGTGATGTTGAGTTTGATATTATAAACGACTTTTTTAGTGGATTAATTAGTATAGGAAATGATGGTAAGTTTAATCCTAATTTAGCGATCCGTTGGGAAACCAACGATAATAAAACCTGGGTATTTCATCTAAGAGAAGGAATAAAATGGTCTGACGGTTCACCTATTACCGCTCATGATGTGGTTTTTAGTTGGAGACGTTTAATTGATCCCCAAATGGCATCCCCGTATGGCAGTTATATTGAAAACATGTATATAGTAAATGCCAAAGATATTCTTGCTGGTAAGAAAAAAGCCAATGAATTAGGTGTAAAAGCATTGGATAATTTAACGGTAGAAGTAACATTAGAGCAACCGCTATCCTATTTTTTAAATATGCTTCGTTTTTAAATAATTTTGTCACCAATAGTTCTAATAATACATCATTATATCATAATGATATTTATGATGATCTGATCAGTAAAGCCAAAGCAACAAACAACATAGAATATTTCCAGCAAGCACAAGATATTCTTACAAAAGATGTCCCGTCAATTCCTATTTATTACTATGTTAGTGCCAAATTAATAAAACCTTATATTGGCGGATATTATATCAGTCCACTTGGTCTTATGTCATCGAAAGATCTCTATGTTATTAATCATTAATAAGAGATGTTTGTAAGATTAAAATAAAGATTACGGTTTTTAACCGTAATCTCAGACCGCTGACAAACCTCATTGAAAATAATGGGGTCTGTTCTTTTCATAATGAATCCTAATACAACCCATTTTCCTCATTGACTCGATTCAATCGCCCGTCAGGGGGTTAGATACTGTATTTGCATTTTCTGCAACCCGCGAAAATGGGCGAGAGCATAAAAAACTGTGGGGCATTTATGTGGCAAGGAAAACTGCCTGTTTTCCGTTCAGTTATTGGGTGATAAATAATAAATCGCTTTGCAATTTACTATAATTTGCTCTATAAATTACAGTAGTCTACATTGTGAAATATTTAGAAATTGCGAGGTGACAACATGGCTGAAACTATTGACCACGGCACCCTCTCACATCTAGTGGAGGCCGGAGCCGTTAAAGGAGCGCACATCGTAGGCCAGCCAGGCGGCTGGGCCGTGATGGTGCGCTATGGAATGCACGAGCGACCACTGGCCGCACAGCGCAGCCGCAATGTGCGGCTGTTCCGCAAGTTCGAAACGCTGGTTTCCTACCTTAAAAAAATTGGCATTGCCCGCTTCGACGTGGATTCATCAAACTACGCCCCCGCTCCCCCCAATACCTCAACGCGCAGGCCAGATCGTGCCGAAGCGCTCAAGCGTACCCACGAGGCTGCTGCATATGATGCGTGGTTTCGTGAGCAGGTGCAGCAAGCCATAGATGAACCCGGACCGGGTATCCCTCACACTGATGTCAAGGCCAAATTTGCCGCCAAACGTGAAGCCTTGCGTAAACGCATTGTACAGGGTCGCGCATGAAAATCATTTGGCGAAAGATCGCGGAAGCAGATCGAGAACGTATCTTTGATTACATCGCACAAAACAACCCCAGCGCCGCGCTTGAGCTTGACGCAGACTTTGATGCTAAAATCGAACTCGCTGCGCAGCGGCCTAAACTGTACCGCCCCGGCCGTGTGCACGGTACCCGTGAAATCGTCGTGCGGCCTAATTATGTGATTGTCTATCGCATCAAGGATGAAAGCGGTACGGTAGTTGTGCTGCGCGTGCTCCATGCGGCCCAGCAATGGCCCCCGGCCAAGTCAAGCGAGAGCGTTTCTGGTGGGAAAGTCTGAGGAAGAGTAGCATTTGAAGAAGATGTGACGATTAATGCTTTCGTAAATCAAGCGCTAGAAAATGAAGTCAGTAAACATCATGTAGGGCCTTAATAGCCCCATCGGATTAATGACAAAAGTGCTAACCATCGGGAGCCGGTCTTTGATCTAATAGAGGTACTGGAAAATCGATACCTCGATATACTAAAAGCCCCCACACGACAACAATATGATTGACATCAACAGAACCCCACTTTTTAAATGGGGTTCGTCAGCAATCTGAGATTACGGTTTTTAACCGTAATCTTTTTCAGAGGCAATAATAAAATCATTCATTGTCAATAAAACTACGCCGGAACAACCGCAGGATTAGCAAGTAATTTCCGTAAATTGCGCATTTCCCTTCCCTGATTAATCGCCACAGCACCGACTAAAACTTCATTTTCTGTACCAAATAAAATGGCCTTATCTGATTGCAAATCACCCTGAATATGCCACTCTTCAGCCTGCATGTTACCAACCATTTGGATGTTAATGCCCCATTGATCAGTCCAGAACCACGGCGCGCCTGGCTGCGGGGGGGCCAACCCCATCATGGCATGCGCGGCGATGGTCGCCTGACGGTTAGCATTTTCCCAAGTTTCACGGCGCTGTAGATCACCTGTCAGCGGTTCTCTCTGAAGGCAAACATCCCCGGCAGCAAAAATATCCGGTTCAGAAGTCTGGCAACGGCTGTCAATGACGATACCGCCATCAGTCACCAAACCAGCATCAGCGGCAAGCTGATCCCTGAATTCAGCGCCGATACCATAAATAATAATATCTCCGATCACCTTTTCACCGGTGTTCAATATAAGCACTAATTCACTCCCTTGTTTTTGTGCGGAAACAATGTTGGTATCAAGGAAGAATTGTACCCCTTTTTCCTGATGACGATTCAAAAGATAATCCTGCAATAATGGAGGAGCACAACGCCCCATGATGTTATCTGCCTGTTCGATAACCGTCACGTTTGCCCCCAATTCACAAGAGGTTGCCGCCAGTTCCAGGCCAATCACACCACCACCAACAATCAAAATCCGTTTGTCTTTTTTCACCGCCTGGCGTAAACGTTGCGCATCATCCAGCGTCCTCAAGGTATAAATATTTTCACCCAGCTGATCGAGCAGCGGAAATCGTCTGGCTCTTGCCCCCATAGTGAGCAGGAGTTTGTCATACCTGAGCTTGCCGCCATTTTCTAAAACAACACAATGTTTCGATGGCATAATCTGGCTGACCAACTGGCCTATGCGCAGATCTATCTGGTTTTCCAGATAAAAATCTTCGGAGAACAGGTATTTAGGCGCTTCCTCTGGGTTGATTAAATAGTCTTTTGATAAAATTGGCCGCTCGTAAGGCGCATGATATTCCTTACCAATTAAAATAATATCGCCATCAAACTGCTGCTGCCTTAAGGTTGCGGCAGCCATAGCTCCCGCTTGCCCTGCTCCAACGATAATAAAAGTCTGATTCCGCATATTATGCTCCTATCTGAGTGACAGGTTGAGCACTGACCATTGCCATCCCTGCCAGCCACTCCTTAATAGGTTGGTAATAATGCCGTTGCGCTTTATATTCGCCATAAATAGAAAGTGCCGCAAAAGCCGCAATCCAACAGCGAATTTCCTGTCCACCTTTCCCGCCCTGAATGGCGATTCCTCCCTCGGTTAACGAAGCAAGACGCCGAATATCGCCACTACAAAAAATACGCAATAACTCGTCATCCCACTGTGGATTCAACGGAGCAACGATATTCTCGCCACGAGCCAACGATTTTCCAACCTTAATTACCCGGATTTGCCGTTTTTGACGCGCTTCTTTTGTCGGATTTCTCCCGGCAATCAACCCTTCTTCAACTTCCGGCGGAACCTGTCCCATTTGTGGTATCGGGGGATCATGTGATAAGCCACCAGAGCCTAACAGCAATACCCGTTGATCTGTTGTGAATAGGAATTGACCCACTGCACGACCTAACTCAACAGCACGACGGCAGGTCGGCAATGGTTTAGCTGCACAGTTAATAAATATTGGGATAGTTGGATAACGCTGTAAATTCTGGCAAAGCAGCATCAATGGCTGAGTAAAGCCATGATCGACCTGCATACGCCAGGAGTGAGCCACATCAATCCCTGAATTATATAAGGCAGAAATTAAATCCTTCGCGGTGTTTTCAGGAACATTGAGTGGGCCTTTACCAATATCCCAATCCCCCACTGCATTCGCTCTTACTCCAACGCAAAATGCCGGCATGAGATCATAAAAAAAACCATTAAAATGGTCGGGAGCGAAAATCACTATCAATTGTGGATCGTAGTCCTTTATCTGTTCAGCCAATTGCTGAAAAACCTGCCGAACATGCTTTTCCGTCGCTTCAGGCGGAGAACCAAAACCCATCAAAGGTGTGTGTGAAGTACAAATCAATTTAACGGTCATCTGAACTCTCCTTCTTGGTCGGAGACATCACTCCCGCTGTCGTTTGGCGAATGCCACGGATACTTAATCCGGCATCAGCCGTTATCATCACCCCCGTTAAAGTGCGGTTATTGGCACGGGAAGCCAACATGACATACGGACCGGTGAAATCTTTTGGCTGAGGTATGAATTGCAAAGGTAAAATTGCACTGAGACTTTCTAATGACAGGTTATCTGTAATGCATCTATCTTGCTGAGATAGTGAAGCCGCCCCACGAAGATCACTTGGCATACCACAAGGCGCAACACCATTAACCCTGATAACTGGCGCTAATTCATAAGCTAACTGGCGGATCATGCCGACCGCACCGTGCTTGCTGGCGGTATACAACACCCCTCCACCACCAGAAAACCATGACGAGTTTGACAACGTAAAAATCATGCTGCCTTCTGATGCGGTTAGCGCCGGTAACGCGGCTTTAGCCCCTAGAATATACCCTTTCAGGTTAACCCCCATCAGCTCATCAAATCCTTTATCAATCTGCTCTGGTGAGGCGTCAAGCAGGCTAATTTTGTGATCCCATATCCCGGCATTACCAACAAAGCAGTCTAGTTTGCCAAAACACCGAACAGTTTCAGCCACTGCTCGCTCATTGTCCTCAAAAGAGACAACATCACCGTGAATAACACAGATATCGTTACCAAAACAGTGTGCCAAAGCTGTCGCTTTTTCTGCCGATAACTCCAAAACGCCCACTTTGGCGCCTTCAGCAATAAAACGCTCTATTAAAACCAAACCTAAACCGGAGCCACCGCCTGTTAATAAAATGACTTGATCTTTGATCCAACTCATTATTGCTCCTCCGATACAGTGATATAAATGTTTCCGTCTTTAACAACAACAGGATAGGTCTTCAATGGATCTGTAGCAGGAAGGCAAAGTGCCTTCCCGGTTCTAAGACAAAAACTGGCCGTATGCAGTGGACACTCAACTGTCGCATTGTCTTCCAAATACCCTTCGGATATAGAGGCATTACCATGACTGCACCGGTCATCAACAGCAAAGAATTCGCCATCATAGTGAAACAACGCAATATCCGGTGTGTATTCAACCTTACGCGCTCCTCCGTCGGGCAATTCTTCAACAGTACATACGAATAATTGACTCATCAGAATAAGACACTCAAGTTATGGAAAGTTAAGACTGCCTGATCCAAGGTAATTTCACGTTTGCAAATCAGCCAGCTATCCGTTTTTGGATTACGGCGAACACAATCTAGCCGCTTACCAACATAAAAAGCTTCATCTCGCTCTTTTTGTGAACGGTACAGCAAATAATTGGACTGAACATGAAATTGGTCAGGCAAATCCGTTTCAGTAATCACTAAGTTTGTCAGTAGATGACGTGTACGGGATGGGGGTTCCTCTGCCCATGCCATACCGGTCTCCAACCGAGCTATCCGGCGTTCAAGCTGAAATTTATTGTCATTGAACAACCAAGTGGTTGGCGGCTGGATACTCTTACGGCGATCGCGGGTTTGGGCATTAACAATGGTACGCATGGTATAGCTGAGATCTTCTGATAACAACTCAAGCCAATCGCGAAATCTCCACTCATCCAGTAATGCAATTTCGTAATACAAGAACTGGCTTATTTCATAGTGCAGTTCCGGCGATACTCTTTTTTCCTGATTAACAATTAACTCTTTCATTTGACCAACTCCTGCTGATAAACCCGGCTTTTTTCCTCTATCTCATCCCAGGTTTCACTGGTGAGTAAGTCAGCCCAACGCTGATACATACCACGGGCAACGGTTTCGGAAAAAACATAATTGGTCACACCCGGAATTCCATCATCCCGCACTCTTTCTTGTCCCAATCTCATTTCCATGCACAAGGTGCTGTTACGGGCTTTGTAACCTCTAAGTACCTTCTGAATTTCCACCCAATTTTCTGAATCATCCTGTTCGAGAAAACCTGCCGGACCAAATGCACGGGTAGCACTGTTTTCAAAAGCGGCTTTTACTTCCAGAGAAGCGGCTTTATCTGCGATGCAGAACGCCCAAACTTCCACCTGATCAGGTCCACGTGGATGCCACACCCGCATGGTTGCAGTACCGTTAAGCCAGGAAAGTGTCGGGAAAATATTGTTGTGACCGGCAAGACGCAGTGCCCTGACTTTTCCCAACCGCTGCTCTGCCTCTGCATAGGTTTCACGGTAGTAACGGGCAACGGCACCATCAACCCAAACGTTGGCATCAGGTTTTTCGGTCAAGAAAAATCCACAACCGTGACCATTTTGAGCAAATTGCACGGAATCTTTTGCCGTTTCCCAAACTGGCCGAGAAGTCTGACCAGAACCTAATGCTTTGTTACTGTCGCCCTCTTTTACACCTAAAACCTGTACAGCGGAGGCATGGCTGAATAAAGCATGGTATTGATCACCGGCAAACTGTTCAGCGGGTAATTTCCAGTTACAATTGATCACCCACTTTTGCACCCCACCAATAACCTCAGTTCCTCCTTCACGGCGATCAAGTACACCATCAAGATACCAAGCCATATCACCGAGATAATCAATCAGAGAGGGAGCCGTCGTATCCCAGTTACCAAAAATCAATCCCTTATAACTTTCCACACACGGCACTTCCTGAAGTCCCCATTGCTCTTTGCAAAGCCCATGTGGATAGGCACACGCTTCCAACGGGACGTCGATTAATCGACCGTCCACACCATATGACCAACCATGATAAGGGCAAGTAAATGCACGGGTATTACCGCTATCCGCGTAACAAACCCGCATAGAACGATGGCGACATTGATTTAGGAAAGCTTTAACGGAACCATTTTTTTGGCGGACAACAACAACACTGTCCTCTCCCATATAAGTATTGAAAAAATCACCCGGATTGGGAATTTGGCTCTGATGAGCTAGAAACAGCCAACAACGGCCAAATATTCTTTCGAGTTCTAATTGATAGAGCTCGGGATCGATATAAATCTGAGGAGTTACACGACCGGCTCGGGCATCAATCAGGCGGTAAATATCTGAATCTTTGCTCAATGTCATATTATTCAGTCCTCAAGTAAAAGAAAAGTTGACTTTTTGCCAACATGCAAAATGAATGCTATTAATAGATTAATATTTTGTGAAATACATTGTTTGTTTAAATTAAGACTTTTTTTCGATATGTGAGGAAACAGCAATGGAATTAAGACACTTACGCTATTTTATTGCGGTGGCAGAAGAATTAAACTTCACTAAGGCCGCAAAAAAATTGCATACTGCACAGCCTTCGCTAAGTCAACAAATAAAAGATTTAGAAGATTATATTGGTTCTACACTATTAGAGAGAAATAAACGCAGAGTCTCTCTAACCAAAGCCGGAGAAGTTTTTTTACAACAAGCCCGGCTTATTCTTGAAAATGCAGAGAAAGCAAAAAAAATGGCCCGCAGAGCGGCACAAGAACAAATTGTGCTAACTATCGGATTTGTCCCATCAGCAGAAGTTAAAGTATTACCTGAAGTCATCCCAATATTTCGCTTGGCTCATCCTGGAGCAAAAGTAGAACTTATTAGTTTATTTAATCCAGGACAAGAAGAGAAATTATTACAAGGTGACATTGATGTCGCTTTCATGCGCCCGCCAATAAAGAGTGATTCTATTGATTTTAAAGTCATTCTTAATGAACCGCTGGTGGTTCTGATGCCTGCTAATCACAGGCTAAGATATTGTGAGAAAATTTCAGTCAACGACCTACAAGGAGAAAATTTTATTACTCCTGATCCAACACAATCTGGTGTATTACAACAGATTATAGAAAATTATTTTACTGAACATAATGTCGTACCTAATATTATTCAAACTGCTAATAATATGCTATTAATTTTAAACATGGTTAGTCTAAATTTAGGGTGTGCAATAGTACCCTTCTATATTACCAGCATCATGACAGATGCCGTTATTTGCCGGCCATTATCAGGATATTCTCCCACAATAGAGTTAATAATGGCATGGCGAAAAGACAACACATCAGAATTATTATTGCACTTAATAGATGTTGTTGAAAATAAATATCTGCAAGAATAAAAATAAGCATCATCGTTTTTTTCTTTCAGACTAGACATATTAAGTATTAGTGAATATTACCCGCTGTCGTTATATTAATAACGTATTAATTTAAAATAAATAAGGAAGATATCATTATGTCAATATCAGCGAATCTTCAACATAAACTTATACAGCCCGAATTACGTTCGCTTTGGTCTGCCATTGCCAGCGGTGAAATCCATCTACATCATCTCAATGTAAAAGGGATAAAAACTCGTGTTCTTGAAGCGGGTAACGGACCTACTCTGATTTTCTTGCATGGTATTGCAGGTCATTTAGAAGCTTATATGCGCAACATACTGCCCCATGCTGCCCATTTTCGTGTACTGGCAATTGATATGCTGGGACATGGCTTCACGGATAAACCTGTCCGTTCCTATGAGATTATCGATTATGTGGAACACCTACGGGATCTTATTGAAACATTAAATCTGAAGAAAATTCACCTTTCTGGCGAGTCGCTAGGCGGATGGGTTGCAGCCCGGTTTGCGGCAAAATATCCGCAATATATTCACCGTCTGGTATTGAACACCGCCGGTGGCATGATTGCTGATCCAAATGTGATGGAACGCCTGCGCACACTGAGCTTAAATGCAGTGAAAAACCCCGATCGGGAAGCTACCCGCAAGCGTCTTGAATTCCTGATGGAAGATCCTGCAATGGTGACAGAAGACTTGGTTGAAACCCGTTTTGCCATTTATCGTCAGCCGGGTATATTGTCCGCAATGGAAAACATCATGTGCCTACAAGATATGGATACCCGTTTACGTAACCTTTTGACCGAAGATGAACTGGCAAAGATCCAGGCTGAAACCCTAGTGCTATGGACTACACACGATCCGACTGCTGCGGTTTCAGTAGGTCAGCGTCTTGCCGGGCTTATCGAAAATAGCCGTTTTGTCGTGATGGAAAAATGCGGTCACTGGCCTCAATATGAAGACCCGGACACATTCAACCGGCTCCATATCGATTTTTTACTCAACGGCAACAAATAATGTCCCTTTCAGACGAGTGATATTCCAGTTGGAATGTCACTTCTGTGGTTTGAGCAGGAGCAACAACAGATGAATAACGTCATAACCCATCTTGGCGAAAAATTGTTTCAGTCATGGCAGAGTCATCAAGCCATCGATCCTATCTCTAGTGAATATCCAGAACTAACATTGCACGACGCCTATCTCATCCAGCAAAAAGTGATTGCTTACCGGCTGGAAACAACTGGAGAGAGAATTGTCGGTAAAAAAATCGGGATTACTAGCCAAGCAGTTATGGATATATTGAACGTCGATCAACCCGATTTTGGCATTCTCACCTCAGATATGCATTACAAAAACAATGCCACTGTACCCATTGAGCAATTAATTGCGCCGAAAGCTGAAGGCGAAATTGGTTTTATCCTGAAACACAATCTGTGTGGACCAGGTATTACAGCAGGAGATGTACTCAGAGCAACAGATTATGTCGTGCCCTGTATCGAAATTGTCGATTCCCGTATCCGTGACTGGAAAATAAAAATCACAGATACTGTTGCTGATAATGCCTCATCAGGGTTATTTGTCATTGGCAATGGCGCCCGTCTGCCCTCAGAAATTGATTTAGCTGCCGTGACAATAACGCTAGAGAAAAACGGTAAACTGGTTGACACTGGCATTGGTGCCGCTGCACTAGGGCATCCAGCCAATGCGGTTGCCTGGCTAGCGAATATGCTAGGAACACTGAATATGGCGTTACTCCGCGGAGAAATTATTCTTTCTGGCTCCCTCACCACAATGGTGCCTGTTAATACGGGTGATCAGTTGAAAATTAACTTACTCGGTGTGGGATCTGCCAAGGTAAGTTTCGCCTGAAAAATTAGCTTTAGTCTCCAAATAGGAGTTATAAAAAGCCCCACCAAAGCTATTGGCAACAAAGTTACTGGCAACTTAGTGGCAGGGGCGTAAATGGCTTATTATCATTTCAAGCTAAAAACAATAATTTCATAAGTTTCGTGGTAATACACATCTGTCATTCCGCAGCTATATCTGTAATATACTGATTTAAAATCGTTTGTATAAAATTTATGCATTTGTTAATTCTTAATTAAAACAACAAATTATGAATGCGGTGCGGAATGTCGGACACATTCGTCGTTTTCAGCGACAACATTCATCATGTCTTGAGTCGTATTTTAAGTTCTGTATTGCTGAAACCGATACGGCATTCAATCAATTCCGCAAGAGCAAGGGCGTTTTTTTCTTTTTTTCGGTTACATACGATCTGTAATGAAAATGGTAGCCCCTGACTGTTTAATCCTGTTGGGATGGAGACCGCGCATAAGTCAGCAAAGTTCACGAAACGGGTGAAGTCATTTGGGGGTTGATGTTCATCTTTTTCAGCTATAGGCCAAGAAGGTTCTGGGGTTGTAGGAATTACTAACGCATCCACATTCTGAAACCAATTCGAAAATATCTTCCGTACGTGACGACAGAATATCAATGCTTCCGAATACTCTTTCTCCTTTATCTCTTTGCCACGTTCTAATCTTACTTTAATTGTATCGCTGAGGGAGTTCTGTGAATTACACAAATATCCATAATTCTGCCAAGCCTCAAACGCAGTAATTATAGAATTAGCTTTCATGCACTGCGATAAAGGATATGGGAAAGGTTTCTTTTGAGTTACCATACCCATTTGAGAAAAAACTTTCAGCAATGACGCATAATGCGAATCTGTTTCCTTATCTAAAATATGTTCTTCTTCTGACGGTAATATGCCAATATTCAGATTATTAATGCATGAGTGATACGCTAAATTTGGGTTCAGCTGATTATAGATAATGAATATATCAGATGCATGTCTGGCAATAATTCCCACAGTATCCATCGTCTGGCTTAATGGAAGCATACCTGATGATGACAAATTGCCCATCGATGGCCGAAACCCACTTACGCCACACCAAGCAGCGGGTATACGTGCAGATCCACCCGTGTCAGTTACAAGCGCTATCGGTGTCAGACCGGCTGCCACTGCTACAGCGGAGCCATTACTTGAGCCACCTGGGGCAACTTTCTGTGATTGTCCCCAAGGGTTGAATGGCGTCGGGCTATTTTCCATGATGCCCGCTACTCCCATACCGAGCTCTACTGCTCTGTGTTTTCCTGTCAGAATCATTCCCTGTTTCAAGAGGGTAGCTACCACTGGTGCCGTAACATATGCTTTTTGACTAAAACAGTTCGTGCCTCCTCCAGTGACCTTACCTTTCAGATCAAAAAAATCCTTAACAGCAAAAGGAATGCCATGGAGAGGGCCACGCCAATTTCCTGATCGTATTTCCTGTTCGGCATGTTTTGCTGCGGCCCGCGCATCAGCTTCATAGATCTCTGAAAAGGCGTTCAGCTTATGGTCGTAACATAAAATACGCTTCATGTACTCACCTAAAATCTCAACAGGTGATATCACTCCGCTCCGTATTCTTTCTCCTAATTCATTAATTGAAAGACTGATAATTTCATCCATCATTTATCTGCCTTTAGTGTTATAGAATTGTGATATTCATCAATATCATTTTTTACAAAAAGAAAATTGATAATCAAAATGGATAGAGTGGCTATGATAATAGTAATAACCGCATACTTCATGTTTAAAATAAAGAGTTTTTCACTGTTTACCATTTGCCCAAAAACTGCCACGGCAAAAGCGGAACCTATCTGACCAGTTGCACGGGAAACTCCTGAGGCAACGCCAGTGTACTGTTTCGGAGTACTTTGCATAAATAAAGATGTTGACATTGGTGATCCCAGCCCTCCACCAAAACCAATCAACACAAGTGGAACAAAAAGATAAGCATAGTCATTGTTGAACTGTGTAACCAGTAATCCACTGAAACCGACTAATCTTATCATGGCCCCAACAATCATCATGTGGCTCGTCTGGTAACGGCGTGCAAGCCATCCAGAGACCTTATTTCCCAATATGACACTGATTGAGAGCGGTAACAGGGCCATACCCGTTTGCGTTGCACTCAGGTGCTGAATATCCTGAAACCAAAAGGTCAGAATAAACATGGCACCAAAAAAGGAAAAAGCGCCAGAAAAGAAAATCCATGAAATAGCGCTAAAATTTGGCCGCCTGAACAGCTCCAGTGGAAGCATAGGAGCTTTACTTCTTCTTTCTACCACTATGAATGCAGTCATGATGATTAAAGACAAGCACAACAAGATAACTGAGTTCAAATTGATTTGAGGAGAGTCATTCAGCCGGATGACACCAGCAATAAATAGAAATATTGTCAGGAAAAGAAGTAGCTGGCCTTTTATATCCATAGTTAAACTTTTATGTTCATGCTCTGGAGACTGCACCCTAAGTGTCAAAAAGATCCCTGCTAAGCAGAGCGGCACATTTACTAGGAAAATCGATCTCCACGACAGATATTCGGTCAGCCACCCTCCTATGACAGGCCCCGCCACCAGAGCGATACCTCCCCAGCTCGCCCAGCTGGCAATGGCACGGGTTCGTTCTGTTTTATCTGTGTAGGTATGAGTGATCAAAGCAAGTGAACCTGGTACGAGTATGGCGGCGGAAATACCCTGAAGCACGCGACCGGTTAATAAAATAGCGGCTTCACTGCTAATTCCACACAAAGCGGAGGAGAGAGTGAATAATCCAAGCCCTGTAATGTAAACACTTTTTGAACCAAAACGATCACAAAGAGCTCCCCCTGATAGTAACAAACTTGCAAATAAAACCAGATAGGCATTTACAACCCATTGTAACGTTGTTACACCAAGTGAAAGGCTCTCTTTAATAGTCGGTAAAGCTACATTAACTATGGACGAATCCAGAATGACGAGTATGTAACTTATATTAGCTGCGAGCAGAACATTACGCTTGTTACGCTTCATGTTGTCCATAAGCATTCCCCGATTAATTACATTCCACTAGGAGTATTGATATTCAGCGCAATATCGGTACGGTAATGCATCCCTTCAAAATGGACTTGCTTGACCGTTTCATACAACTTTTCTCTAGCCTCGTTGAACGTCAGGGCTATTGAACTTAATGCAATAACTCTTCCTCCATGACTTATTAGTTTTCCATCATCAGATACAACGGAGGAATGAAAGATATGAGTATCTTCTGAAGGTAACGGCAAGATGAGCTCATCACCTTTTCGCTCGGTAAAAGGATAACCTTCAGACGATATTTGTAAGGCAACAGAAACAAGCTTACTCCAGCGTACATTTGCTTTGCCCAGCTGTTTTTGTAGGGTCAATATGAATAATTCATGAAGGGGACTCTCAAGTCGTTCAAGGATCGTGAAGACCTCTGGATTACCCAGCCGACAGTTGATTTCAAGAAGGCTCGGCATTCCTTTTTTGTCAATCATGACACCAAAATAGAGGAATCCTATATATTCGATTCCTTCAGAATTAAGAGCTGCCAGACAAGGTTCTACAATTTGGGTAATGATAGCCTCATGCTGTGCGGAGGACAGTACTGGGGAATAAGCTCCCATACCACCAGTGTTAGGGCCTTTATCCCCATCAAGCAGCTTTTTATAATCTCGGCTTTCAGCCAGTGGTAGATAGTTTTTTCCGTCAAAGAGGATGGTGTAAGAGACTTCTTCACCTTCAATGAATTCTTCAACCAGCATTGGTCCGACATTTCTTGTGAAAAACTCTTCCAGCGTGTTTTTAACATGCTGGCGATCCTGGGCTATCACTACACCCGTTCCCCCATGAACCATACCGTCTGCTTTGATAACCACAGGTAAAGGTAATGTGTCGGCAAATTTTTGGGCCTGTTCCTGTGATTCACAAATTGCGCTGTAAGGTGTAGGTATTTGATATTTTTTCATGAATTTTTTGGAAAAGCCTTTCGACCATTCAAGTCGGGAGGCTTCACGAGTCGGGGCAATGATGGGTAACCCACGAGATTTAAAGTAGTCGGCTACCCCAGCTGCCAAAGTTTGGGTCGGTGTGATAAGCGTAAAGTCTGCTTTTAGTTCCAGAGCAGCCCTAGCCAGCCCCTCAACATCTCCTGAAGACACTGGAATATTTTCCATTCCGGGTGCGCATGACGTAGCCGGATTACCTGGGGCTAACCATACTTTTTCTACTGCTGGGTCCTGTAATAATTTCCATGCCAGCGCCTGTGCGCCGGCACCTGAACCTGCTATAAGGATTTTCATTATAGTCTTCTCTCAAAACACAGGGTTAAAAGGAATTTCATCAGTTTTGCCACCTGACTAAATCATCGATCCAGTCGGCAAAATGTTCAATTCGTTCAGTAAGTTGTACATCACTATTGCCGGTAATTATGGCGCTAACAACGTCATCGGTATAAGTTGTTGCCTGTTGATAAATTTGCCCGACTCTCCCTGATAAGCAGAGTGTGGATATCCAATCATAAGGAACTGAATCTGGCAAAGAAATCAGATATGCCGGACGAACAGGAACGCGAATTGATGCTGCGAATTCTCTTGGTTCAGTCCGGACTTTCAGTACATCATTGATACCTGCACAACTCTGTATCCAAGCTTTATGTATATTTATCCCCCAAGTGTGTTCTATTAACTCCCCCGTAAGTGAACCCGCAGTACGGGCCGCAATCTCGCATAAAATTAATCGGTCATCGGCGGTGTGGAATATTTCGGCATGAAACCCGAGGGTAGGCGCAGCAGGCAACGCTGATATAGTTCGATAGGTAATACTGTTCAGTCGCTCTGCCAAGGGGGTAGCAGGATCAATAGTACGGCTACCAAATATACCTGCATGCTGGTAATCAAGAGCATTATTGATATAAGCGCAGGGAGCAAAAAATGAATCTCCTGCTTCATTAATTACACCGTTAACATGATACATATTTCCAGAGATAAACTTTTCTACCATCCAGCCATCAACGGTTCTGTCGCGGAAAAAATCGGATACTTCTCTGAGACTCCTACATACCTTAACGTATTTCGAGCTGCATCCATCCACCGGTTTTATCACAACTGGGAAATTATGCTCTTCACTGAAAGTTAGAACATCCAGCCAACTGCCAAGTCGTCTAAACGGAGCCACTTCAATGCCTGCACGTTGAAGATAATCTTTCATTAAAACCTTATCTCGATACGCCAAGGCACTTTCAACGTTCTGGCCTGGGAGGCCATAATATTCCCGAAGTTGTGCAGCTCGGATAAGGTCAAATTCCGAATGAGGCAGAATCTGGCTGAATGAGGTGTGACGTCCTAATTCTGTGGCGATAGATAAAACACCTTCACCGTCATCAAGGCTGTCGATCTGCCGGACGTACCGGTAACGGTGCTGAAGAGGAAATTGTGGTGCAGAACTGATAAGCCACAGGTCATCACGGCATTCCTCCAACCATTCTGCAAAGTTAATCTTGATGCTTCTTCCGAGGCATAGTATTGCCATGCTTTACCTCACATAACGTCAGAAATGGGTTTGATAATATCCAATACAGTGAAATCGCCCCATCGAGTACCGTTATCAACAAGATGATTGACCGTCATGTCCTGCCGAGCACAACGCCTCATAATGCGTAAAAAAGCATGCCATTCATCGCTTCCATGGGAAACAGGGACAGGGGTATCCGCTTCAATATAAAGTGGGAGCAAATGAGCAGATAAAATTTCGTTCGGTGAACATCTTGTCAGAATGGCTGCGGTATATCGTGCATAATCAGGCAACTGAAAACCGGTTTTCGACCATTCATTTATTGAGCATGAGAGAGGTTGATCGAAAATGAGGTTTCCCAGTCCAAAACATGTCAGCATGTTTTTATGCCATTCAACACCTCGCAAGGAATGATGATGATGGCCTATCACTAGGTTCACACCACATTGTGATAATCGTTTTGATATTTCCTTTTCGTATCTTGTAATAATGTCTTTACGAGTATGATCGCCCCAGTGCATCGCTGCAATAATAAAATCAGCTTGGCTACGGATATTGCCAACTAAGCATGAAAAATGCGCCCAATCATCTTCATTGATGACAGTCATAATATCGGGTAACGCTCCGGGAACCACAGCGCCGGAAAAAGGGGGACTGTAATAATCTCTTGAACGTAACGCTGCAACGCCTCCCTGAAAACTACCGGCTTCAGTTCCGGCATAGT
Source organism: Photorhabdus sp. RM96S (assembly GCF_042879335.1). Lineage (NCBI taxonomy): Bacteria > Pseudomonadati > Pseudomonadota > Gammaproteobacteria > Enterobacterales > Morganellaceae > Photorhabdus > Photorhabdus sp. RM96S. Next base: position 17,023 of record NZ_JBHFKT010000005.1, read on the forward strand.
AAATGCCCGTTACGCCGAAAACAGCCACCCTGATCCCTCTACATTCAATTAAAGCAGGTTTCCAAGCTTGCTGAAATGTCAGACCGGCCCCGGTGGTTTGCACTCCTACAGAATGTAATGCTTTCAAGGTGTCAGTCAGACCCTGCAATCCAGAATCCATGGCATGATTATTCGCAAGGGAAAGCACATCGAACAATGCCACGCCTTTGGCGTTTTTTACTGATGATATCGTCATCCCTCGCCGTCCGGGAATTGGCTCAGGTCTGTCAGTCAGTACACCTTCATAGTTACCGATAACGATATCGGCATTCTCAACTAAAGACGTCATGTGACTGAAAGCAGAAGCGGGATCTTCACGATTAATGAGCACATCCCCAAATGAAGCAATAGTAATACTCGACATAAATTTCTATCCTTCTGACTAACGCTGGTCGTTGCTCAAAGCCTTTTCTGCATAAAAATACGGGCATTTCCATCCGGTAAAGAGGACACCTCACCAAAAATGCTGTAACCATGCTTCAGATAAAAGTCAGGTGCCTGAATCGCCATGGTAAACAGCACCGCCATATGACATCCACGTAGAGTTGCTTTTTTTTCGGCCCGTTTCAGCAATGTACTTCCCAGTCCCTGCCGACGCAGTTCTTCCGGAAGAAAGAAATAACTAATGAAAAGCACACCCAGAGAGGTACGACCCACCAAGCCACCAACGACTTCACCTTGCTGGTCATAGACATAGAAATCCAGCGGCTGGTTGTCAGAAATATTGGTTTGTTCCACATTCCATATATCAAGTAACTGACTGATTTTTCCCCGGCTTTCAACATCACCCTGATCGGAACTTTTGATGGAGTGCCCGGAGTCCAGAATATCTCGATTCATGCATTGATCCTGATTGACCGGGCCGATATATCGGCCCGGTTGGTTATATTAAGTTGCCGTACTCACCAAACGCGTTTCCAGAAATAACTGCTCATAATCACGACCGCGAGCTGTTAGTGCAGGTACCACAGGTCTGCCATCGGATAATTCGATCCAGAGCCTTAATAAATGGCGCTGGTTGAGTGCATCATCCTGAAACTCCGTGCGGGAATGCAGCGTGGTATAGTTGTTGAGAAAAAGGATTTCGCCAGGCTCAAGCATAAATTCGAGTCTGAACTCTGGGCGGTTACATATTTCATAAAATGCGTGAAGCCCAGCATCAAGTGCGTCAGGGAGAGCTAGTCCCTGAAGTTTTGCTGCTGCTCGCATATAAGCACCGAGACACATAGAGCTCACCCTACTTGACATTTTTGAGAAAATCGGAATTTTGTATGACGTGTAGGGAAGTTTACTCGAAGAGCGTTCAGCTGTAGCGTAATAATATCCTTCAAAAAGGTCGTCAAGTAGTTCTGGTTTTTCCCTTAGCATTTGGTTATAGATGGCTAGGCCACTTACGATTTGAGTCAATCCCCCTGAAGCAGCCCCCCTCAAACACATAAGCCCAACAACTTCAAAGGCATCCGAATGAAATCCAAGCTCCCGATTAGACATATAGCCTCGATTATTCGGATTATTTTTCTCATTCCTTACATGACCTATCCTGTGACCCTGTGAGTTTTGTACGACTGGACGTCCAAGACCTGTTCCAATTCCCCAGAATAGATGATGCAAGGCTGAGTCAGTAAACATTTCTCGCGGAATACCTGACACTACCACAACCCCGCGTCCTTCAGTCAATCGCTGATGAATGCTCTCCTGTAAGATAGTTATTTCCTCAAAGCTAAAATCTGACGTATTAAACGCTTCGCTGGGTCTGTCTTCCATAGCGGATAAGTGATACCTGAATGCTTCGATTTGTTCATCTGAAACAGGCAATAGCACGTCTTTCTTGCTTTCCAACTGCGCTGAGCACCATACTGCCGGATCGTCATCAATAATCTGATATGATTCGTTCATGTTGGTGTCCTCAATATGCACAAAGTTCACAATCTGGATGTTGCGGTTTATCCGCAACATTCGTTTGTAAAGTTGTGAATGAGATGGTTACCAGTTTCCCTGCTGAAATCATTGGCCATCCAACAAGTTTCCTGATGATATCCGCAGACATCATCCCTCCGACAATCATTGCCGAATAACTGAAAGCCGAAGTCGCAGGGATTAAATCATGTTCTTCTCGCCAGGCGCGCATGGAGTAATGGTCAGGCTCCTGAGTCCGTGACCACTTTTCGTCGCAGCGGAAACAACCGCTCTGGTCAGGGAATTTTGTCCAGAACATACCCATTCCGGCAGAAACGCTATTGAAAACACCCGGAACTCCCATGGCAAAACAGGCGTCACTGGTCCAGCGGTCAGCCGCGATAACTGGTCGGTCAATTGCAGCTACGACGATATCGGGTTTGAATTGAGAAATTAATTCCTTAACAACATCTGAACCGGTTATACGCTTGAATACTGTATTTACCGTGACGTCCGGATTGATCTTATTAAGACGAGATTTTAACCCTTCGACTTTCCGCATCCCTATGTCATCAACGGTATAAAGCTGCCTGTTGAGGTTACTAAGTTCAATATCATCGAAATCAACGACAGTGATGGTACCGCAGCCAGTCATTGCCAGAGCCGTTGCCGTGCAGCTTCCAAGCCCCCCACATCCCAACAGTAGCACATGCCCTTTGAAAAGTTTCTGCTGATACTCAGCGGGTGAAATGTCATTGTCACTTAACGCAGCAAATCCATTGAGATTTCGGGAATAACGCTCTCTTTGATCGGCACAGAGAGCCTGATAATCGAAATATTTCTCATCCTGAACGAGGTTGTGAGACTGAAGTTCCTCGATCAATTTTGTTAACGCCGACTCTTCAACGTCATGACCGTTTTGCTTCAGTACTTCAAGGAGACCATTGCTGTTCAATTTTCCTTGCATGTGGTTAAGCGCAACTATTTTCCAGCCATCGGGATCTGGAATTATTTTGCTTGCTTCACCCTGACGGGTACCGGAATGTATTGCAATGACATTACTGCTAATCGGAACAGCAACAACCGTTGGCTGAAGCCGTGGATTATTAAGTGAAATGGAACTCGCCATAGCTATGCCTCTTTAATTTTCACTACCGGCAAAAGAATTCCCCGGCGTCCTACATTCATGACCGGATCAAAACTGGCACGTGCCTGAAAACCAGCAAACCGGCCACCATATACATAGGTATCCACACCTGACCACATTGAATCTGTAATGCCGATATCAGGATGAACTGCGGAAATCACACGCCCGCGAATGTATCGTTGAATGACCCATGTTTCGTCGCTTTGCGCTGCAAGACGTAAGGTCGCTTCCCATTCCTGAGCGGCGGTAAACGGACCGACCAACAGACCTTCTCCTCTTGTTGCATTAGAAGGTTTGAGCACAAGAGTCCCTCGTTCTTGAATTGCCCAGTCAACTAGATCGATTTGCTCTCCCTGAGGGGATGTTGTTTGGCACGCGCGGAGGATGCGTGTCCAGGGAATATGTTTAAGACAAAAAGCCTTTTCCTCTTCGGGCAGGAAAAAGAGCATTTGCGGATCACTTAGGACAGCCATTATAGCTTTATCTGCGAGCGGCCATTGGCAGATGAGAGGATTGATGAAAGTGACTTCTCCATGAAATGTTGCAGTAAGGTATTCTTCAACTTCGGGTTCATCGATCAAGTCGCGCAAATCGAGTTTATTATAGGCCAAATCAATAACACGACCCTGCGGATCTATTACCTTGTTGTTATGTCGACGTAACAGAGACGCATCAATTTCCTCGGTAGGAACCCCCAGACGATTGAAACCATTTACCATCCAAGTTACCTCATTTCCGAACCGGCCTTTATAAGTGACAATGGCTGCTCTTCTGGCTGGCTCTCCGGTACGTTCGCGATGAGTTTCCAGTAATGTCTCAAGAAATAAATCCGGTTTTTGGACAAAGGGCTGAAAATCGGCGCTGGCTTCAATACCGTTCAGTAAAGGATTTGACACCTCTGACCACAATGCACCTGCAATCCCATTTTGGATCACTCCCCCGGGGCAATCGGTATTAGTTTCCAAGATCTGATAAGTTCCATCTTCACTGAAAAGACCATCCAAGCGGAAAATTCTGGTCAAAGGGGTATGATTTGGCAAATTAAATAAATAATGTTCGCTTTTCTTATAAGCCGGAAAATATTCACGTATCGAGACATTTTCCACCCATGCATGAGCAAATTTTTCAAATATTTCTGTAAAACGCTCACCGATGCTGGCGAGTTGCCGAATTAGGTTATCAGACAAAATAAGAGGACGAATTGAAACCGGATAGTTTTTTCCCTCAAAATTTAGTCCTCCATCAACGAGTTTCTGGCTTAGACTTTTCTGCGCTTCTAATAAAGAAGATTTTTCATTTTCGTCAAGACTAAGTAATTTTTTTCAATCAAGATTTCGTCTTGATAAAACAGAGTGTCATGAGGTGTTAATGATGAAGTGTCTGTTTTATTCTCCACACCTAACTGAACGGAAACTTGTTTTAGGGATTTTTCAAGTAATAATAATCCATGCTCAAGGACATTGATTTCGATAGTCAGCGGGGGAAGTAATTTGATGACCTGTCCCAGCGGACCACATGTTTCTATAATGAGTCCTAACTCAGTGGCTTGGTTTCTGACATTTTCTGCTGCCTGCGAAGAAAAGAGTTCTAAGCCCCACAACATTCCTTTTCCCCGAATTGTTCTGATCAATTGGGGGTATCGTTGATGCAAACCTAGCAGATATTTATGCACGATTTCCGATTTATCTTTAAGACTTCGCAAGAAATGTGAATCATGCCAGTAATCAAGAGCATATGTGGCACCAATAAATGCAAGGTTATTACCACGGAAAGTTCCGTTATGTTCTCCAGGCTGCCATATATCCAGTTCCGGTTTCATTAAAACAAGAGACATAGGGAGTCCATATCCTGAAACAGACTTTGCAAGGCAGATGATATCCGGTTTTATCCCAGTGTCTTCGAAGCTGAAGAAAGTTCCTGTACGACCACAACCAGCCTGAATATCATCAACAATAAGTAGGATATTGTTTGCAGCTGCGATCTCTGCTACACCCCGTAACCATTCTACACTCGCCACATTGACTCCCCCCTCTGCCTGAATAGTTTCAAGAATAATTGCTGCAGGAAAGTCAATACCAGAACCCGGAGAAACTAGCATTTTCTCCAAAAAGTCCAGTGACGTGTCATTCTGACTAAGGAAATTTTCGAAAGGAAGGCGTACTATATTGTTCAGGGAAACACCTGCAGCATTTCTTTTTTTCTCTCTGGCTGTGGCTGCAAGAGCGCCCAGAGACATTCCGTGAAACGCATTAGTAAACGCAACAATATCGCTGCGCCCTGTAACTTTGCGTGCGATTTTCATTGCAGCTTCAACTGCATTGGTTCCTGTCGGCCCGGTAAACTGAAAACGATACTGCAAGCCCCGTGGTTTCAGTATCTGCTGATTAAAGCTTTCAATGAATGCCCGTTTGGCATTGGTATATAAATCCAGAGAATGCGTTATGCCATCTTTTTCAATATATTCAATAAGATGAGATTTTAAGCGAGGGTTGTTGTGACCGTAATTTAATGATCCAGCTCCTGATAAAAAATCAATCCATGACTTACCCTGCCTGTCAGTCACTAGGGCATTGCTTGCCGTAGTGAATATGGCCGGATAATTACGGCAGTAGCTACGCACATTTGATTCGTACTTTTCAAAAATCCTGCACGCGTCGTCTTCAGTGAAAAGTATCTCGTTTTTTATATTTTCATACACAGCATCAAACATTCTACAACGCAGCAATATCGTATTTTTACCAACCGCCTTTACTCGCTTCGCTAACTGTTCGTTATTTTCTGTAATATTGTGAAGAATATGCATCATGGTAATGGCATGATCTTCGTCCTCTTCAATATGTAATTTGAAAAATTCTAATCCCCGTTCAGCAACACCTAAGTGCGTAAGAGCATGCAATACAGGCTTATAGATCATTGGAACAATTGCTTCGGCCCCCAAGCAAAGTGCAGCTAAACCATCAGCAATTTCCCCTGAGCAGCAATAATTCAGGACACATGAAGCAAGATGAGAGGTTTCTTCAAGTGCAGGAATAGAACTGACCTGTGCACCTGTTTCCATCAATGAGCGCTGAAACAACTCAGCGTGAGTGACTTTTCCCTCCCCATTTACCCCCATCTCTTCACGCAAATTTTCCATCAGATGATGAATATCATTGAAGTTATCAATATGGCTGATCAGAGCACACAAAAAGCGAGTAAAATTACGTGAATAATGATGATGTTGAATCAAGAAATAACGCATTCCGGACAGAGTGATTCGTTCTTCACTCATTGCGATGAGTAACGGGTGGTTAACCAGCTTTTTCACCGCATCTATATCCAGCCAGTTATCCCAGAGTCCTTCTTCGGTCAGTAATCCTATATCTTTTTTATCGGGTAAAGTTACAGTTTGATTTTGTTCACTCACCTTGCCTCTCCTGTTTCTGAAATAAAACGCATCTCTGATCTCTATAACAAACAGTTCTTTACTAGTAACAATAGAATAAGTACTGCGGTGCTTATAATCTCTTAACAATCAATACCAACGAAAAATAAACATTTGCATTTCATTGATGAAACCATAAATTATCTTAACTAGCATTTCAATAAATTATTAATCACGTAAAGTAATAAATATTCAACTATTTGAAAAATAAAATTAATATTTTTATGAGAATATGATAAGTACCAATACCACCTAATTTTTTATTGAAATAATTGCATAATGCAATAATTACTATTGGGTATTATCTGATGTATCTAAATAGATATATGGACACCGACTCGATTCAAGTAGATGGATAAATTTTCTGGCAACGAAGTCGCAAACATATATTCGGCTTCAATGAGCCCGGATGAAAATCCGTACTCTCTGCCCTCATTATTTCAATTGATGGCTATAGAGTTAATTCTTTTATTGCATTAAGTTACGTTTTAACAGTACTTAAAGACGGATTACTGTCTATTGTCGATATTGGTTTGTCATCGAAGGACTGGCAAATCTACTTAGTCAGCAACATCATTCACACTGCAATTGATATTTCGCAAAACATAATAATCAGGTTGCTGTAGCTGTGCTGGTTGAGCAGGAAAAGGAGCTTTTAATGCTTTGTCATTTATCAGGATAAACAGGTAATACATTTTCTTAAATAAATTGCAGAAAACTATTATAGCTCTTACCAGAATCATCAAGAAATGCTAAAGTTGAAGGATATGAATATTTCAAATGAGCATGCCATATGATCCAGGAAAAACGTGTTATTCGTCGAATCCAGTCTGGTGGTTGTGCGATCCACTGCCAGGATTGTAGCATTAGCCAACTGTGTATTCCTTTTACCTTGAATGAGCACGAGCTTGACCAGCTTGATAATATCATTGAGCGTAAGAAACCTATCCAGAAAGGGCAAACGTTATTTAAAGCAGGCGATGAGTTGAAATCTCTTTATGCTATCCGTTCTGGCACAATTAAAAGCTACACCATCACCGAAGAAGGTGATGAGCAGATTACAGGTTTCCATCTCGCAGGGGATTTAGTCGGTTTTGATGCTATCCTCAATACTCAGCATCCAAGTTTTGCTCAGGCTCTGGAAACATCAATGGTCTGTGAAATTCCGTTTGAAACACTCGATGATCTGTCCGGCAAAATGCCTAATCTCCGCCAGCAAATGATGCGCTTGATGAGTGGAGAAATTAAAGGCGACCAAGAAATGATATTGTTGTTATCTAAGAAAAACGCTGAAGAACGGTTAGCCGCATTTATTTATAATCTCTCTCGTCGTTTCGCTCAGCGTGGTTTCTCACCAAAAGAATTCCGTTTAACCATGACCCGCAGTGATATTGGTAATTACCTAGGTTTAACGGTTGAAACTATTAGTCGTCTGCTTGGGCGTTTCCAGAAAAACCAAACTCTCGGTGTAAAAGGTAAATACATCACGATTGAAAACATGGATAAGTTGTCTGAGTTAGTCGGAAAAAAATCTGTTTCAACTACCTGATCTTAAAACCAGATCATCTTATTTTGTTGATCTGGTTCTCCTCTGACCTGTTCGGTTTGCTTATATTGGTTTATCTTTAGTATTGAAACGTGAGTATTGAAGTGTGTTTTGTCTAGCCTCTGTGAGGATACCATTATGGCAAACTATCAAAACCTTTTAGTTGCAATTGACCCAAGTCAGGACGATCAACCGGCATTAAGGCGTGCAGTTTATATAGTGCAACGCAACGGTGGCCGGATTAAAGCTTTCTTGCCCATTTATGATCTTTCTTATGAAATGACCACTTTACTCTCCCCAGAAGAAGGTAGTGCTATGCGTAAAGGTGTTACCAGCCAACGCACTGCCTGGCTTAAACAACAAGCGTACTACTATCTGGAAGCCGGTATTGATATTGAAATAAAAGTGGTATGGCATAATCGACCTTATGAAGCAATTATCCAGGAGGTCATTACAGGTAATCATGATTTACTTCTGAAAATGACGCATAAACATGACAAGCTTGGCTCCTTGATTTTTACCCCACTTGACTGGCAGTTACTCCGCAAATGCCCATGTCCAGTATGGATGGTAAAAGATCAGATATGGCCGGACCAAGGCTCCGTTGTAGTCGCGGTTAATTTATCTAATGAAGAATCATATCATCATGAGCTGAACCTGAAACTCGTTAAGGAAACTCAGGAATTGGCAAATCAAGTAATGAAAAACCCGGAAATTCATTTGGTCAGCGCTTATCCTGTTGCGCCACTGAATATCGCTATTGAGCTACCCGATTTCGATCCAAGTGTTTATAACCATGCCCTACGTGGTCAGCATCTTATTGCCATGAAAGAATTGCGCCAAAAATTCTGCATTGATGAAAAATATACTCATATCCATGAAGGACTACCGGAGAGTGTTATTCCCAAAATGTGCGATGAGATGAATGCGGGCATTATCGTTCTTGGTATCCTCGGCAGAACTGGGCTGTCCGCTGCTTTTCTAGGAAATACCGCAGAACATGTGATCGACCATCTTAAATGTGACCTTCTAACGATAAAACCTGATGGTTTTGAATGTCCAATTAAAGCCGTTAAAGAGTGATAGTAATAGCATGACAACCCTCCATTTGGCGATAAAGCCCGAAACAGATTCTCATCCCAGGTTTTATCGCCAGATAAACGGCTCAGGCAGTGTAACACCCAAGATCTCCTCACGGGCTATACGCCAGAAAAGGCGAACACCCGCTTTAACTTGATAAGTTTCTTTTCCCAACACCTTAAAGATTAAACCACATTGATTAGGTAAACGACTGGTACCACTCGCTATACCCGTTTCAGCATCGTACTGAGGCGTCATGCGAGCCAGAATACGATCGTGGTGAACTTGAGGAGTGAGCAAGATCACATTGCCGAATACATGAAACGGCCCCATCACCCCTACGCTGTTCAACGGTTGTTTTTTCGGCTCCAGTACATAACGTTCCGCAAACAATATCTTGCCATCAAAATCAGTTGCCGTAATTCGTGATGAGTAAACATCAAATTTAAACCCTTGATCAGCAGGGTGGTATTTACGACCGGACATAATAATTTCAGAATAAATCAGTGTGGCAGTCGAGTGAATGGTTATTTGAGTGTCTGTGATAAACCGAGAACCACTGTGAGGTATAACCGGATCGGGCATCATTTCCAGATAGCCTCCCTGCTCTATCTGGATAGTTTGCACTTGCGCCGCATAGTTATTCACCATCGAATGAATTTTAGTAGCCGATTGGGTAGTAACATGACCAAACGCCTCTGGAGCAACATGAATGTCCAGCGCCAATCTATCTCCTTGTAAGATACATCCCGACGTGGAGATCATAAATACACACGGCATCTGCGGCAGTGCCTCATCCCAATACAGCGCCCGCTGCACCAAATAAGGAACCCGGCGTTTCATTTGCGCCAAAATGCTACGATCACCACGCCGGGCAAATCCCAACTGTAGATAGCCACTTTTACCGACATCACCGCTTGCCATCTGAGGCGGTTCATCCTGAAATAGTGCAAGTTCCGGCGCGTTGGCACCAAGATTATTTGCCCGTTGATACATTTCGCCAATAACTTCGCCAATATTTTGCGGCGAGCTGGTGGAAGTCATTGTGTCGCCTGTAATGAATGAGTAAACAGGAAGTCACGCATGATCATATTTACCAGCGTTTCAACACCCTCACCTGTTTTGCAATTGGTAAGGATATAAGGGCGCTGACCACGCACAATTTGAGTGTCATGCTCCATCACCGCCAGGCTGGCACCAACATAAGGTGCTAAATCAATTTTGTTGATCACCAGAATATCCGCCTGTACCAAACCCGGTCCGTTCTTGCGCGGAATTTTCTCCCCTTCGGCGACATCAATCACATAAATATAAAAATCTGCCAGCGCCGGACTAAAAGTGAGTGTCAGATTATCACCACCACTTTCAATTAACACAACATCGCTGTCAGGAAAACGCGCCTCCATCTCCTCTACCGCCGCAATATTCATACTGGGATCTTCGCGCACCGCTGTATGAGGGCAAGCGCCGGTTTCCACACCAAGTATCTTTTCTTCATCTAAAATGCCTTTCAAGGTACGTTTAACCTGTTTAGCATCCTCGGTGGTAACAATATCATTGGTGATAATCAGAGGTTTTATTCCGCGTTGAATCAAAATAGGTGTGATCACTTCAATAACGGCAGTTTTGCCTGAACCCACCGGACCGCCAATACCAATTCGAGTAATTTTTTTCACAGAGATTTCCTCACATGATTAAGAGGTGGTTAAAAGCAATATCAGGATTAAGTTAGTTACTGAACAGCCGGGTGAATGCGCTAACATGTAGTGCCGCTAGAACATCAGTCATAGGTGCATAAGATGTCATTTGGTCAATTCCCCCCTTTTCCGCCTCATCACAAAACAGTTCAATATCTTGATTTAATGAGAACAAGATACGTTGAATTTCAATATGGGTAACACGCATCAGGCGTATAGCCGCACTGAGTATCGTCATTGCTACGCCATATTGATGCATGACGATCACTTCACGTGGAGAAGCACCCAATGCGCTCATGACGACCGCCAAAGTAATCGGATAGGTACCTGCAGCAATATCGCTCTTTATTTGTGCTAACCACCATGCAATTAACGACTCACCGGTGACTTCAACTGCCATTTCCGCTAACTTTTTCCCCATCCGCGTAACCATAGTGCGACTTTCTTCATTTAATTTGCGGTTAAATACTGCCCAATCGTGGGAGATAGCAGCGTCATGCTGCCCACAATTCAGCGCCTGACTCGCGGCCACTACTGCGCGGCCATCACTACTCACTGCCTGTAACAGCGCTGTCCGCGTAAACTCGCTTAACGTTGCCACGTCATACACGATTTTGCTCTGAATGGCTGATTCCAGACCGTTTGAGAAAGAAAATGCGCCAACAGGCAGTACTGAATCCGCAAATTGCATGATTCTGATTAAGCGGAGAGCGTTCATTTTAGTTTAATCACATGCTGGTTCAGAAACGTATTATCGACATGAACGTGTGTTGCAGAATCCTCTGCGCCACCAAATAATAAACGAGCTTCGGCGTTACTAAGAGAAGGCAATATCTCTTCGCCTTTAACAAAGGAGTAAGGCAATGCGTGAAAGCCATGGGTTTTCATGACTGAATCCATGACCTTAGTTGATACTGTTAGCGGAATATAAATCTGGTGATTTTTAATCACTGACTTCCAATGCTGGTTACCTAGGGCATGACCAAGTTCAAAGCTGGTTTTCATTACCGTCTCTGAATCTAGTGACAGCAATGATTTCAAATGAATAACCATCACATCACGCAAGCTCATCTGGACAATAACCGCCAGCCCTTTGGTTTCATCCCACAATAAAACATCGCCGTCAGACAATACCTGATGACGGTCAAGGGAAATACCTAAATCCAATCCGTTAAGGGTGGATTTACGACAACGGCTTTTTTGCGCTTCCCATTGCGAAAGCACCAAGATATCCGGCGAGATCCCTTGCAAGCGATCTCGCCAGAAAACATCTTTTTTGGCATTACCAAGAATCTGTTCAATAACAATCATAAGATAACCCCTCTGAACGCGTGGATCGGTTAATCCGGCCAGAAAAAACGTTCTCTGACCAGCAGCAAAAAATAGACTAACTAAAGAAATAGCGCTGATTGAGCGCGACTGTCCTGACCGGTTTTACTGTGGCATATTCACCATTCACCTTGACGGCAAAGGTTTCAGCATCCACTTCAATGGTGGGCGTTTCAGCATTACGCACCATGTCTTTTTTAGAGATAACCCGGCAGTTGCGAACCGCCATCACCTGACGTTCCAAACCAAGACTCTCTTTTACCCCCAGTTCCATTGCCGCCTGAGATACAAAAGTGACACAGGTTTCCTGAAGGGTTTTGCCTAATGCGCCAAACATCGGACGATAAAATGTCGGCTGAGGTGTCGGCAGCGAAGCATTTGGGTCCCCCATCACCGCCCAATTAATCATACCGCCTTTGATGACTAACTTAGGTTTTACGCCAAAGAAACGTGGCTCCCACAGCACAAGATCAGCCATTTTGCCCACTTCAACTGAACCGAGCACATGACTTATTCCCTGAGCAATCGCCGGGTTAATCGTAATTTTGGCAACGTAACGTAATACACGGAAGTTATCGTTATGTGCTGAATCTTCCGGCAACTTGCCACGAGCCGCTTTCATGGCATGAGCAGTTTGCATCACGCGCAGCCAGTTTTCTCCCACTCGTCCCATTGCCTGAGAATCACTGGAAAACATCGACAGTACACCCATATCGTGTAAAACATTCTCCGCCGCAATGGTCTCCGGGCGTACACGGCTTTCCGAAAATGCAACATCAGCCGGCACTTTGGGATTAAGGTTATGGCAAACCATAATCATATCAAATAGTTCTGCCTGACTATTGATTCCGTAAGGCAGTGTGGGATTAGTCGAGCTAGGCAACACATTCATCTGGCTGGCAACTTTAATGATATCCGGTGCATGTCCACCACCGGCGCCTTCAGTGTGAAAAGTATGAATGGTGCGACCTTCAAAAGCATCAATGGTATCCTCAACATAACCTCCCTCATTCAGGCTATCGGTATGTACCGCGACTTGAATGTCCATTTCATCCGCTACACGTAAGGCATTACGCAATGCAGAATGAGTTGCGCCCCAATCCTCGTGCACTTTCAGACCGGCAACGCCAGCTTTGATCTGTTCAACCAGCGGCATTGCTACCGCAGCATGGCCTTTTCCCAAAATACCTACGTTAACCGGTAAACCTTCAAAAGCACGCAACATACGGTGGATATGCCACGGGCCGGCGGTAACAGTAGTGCCGTTAGTGCCATCGGTGGGGCCAACACCACCGCCAAAGAAAGTTGTCACACCATTGGATAAAGCATGTTCAGCTTGTTGAGGAGAAATAAAATGAATATGGGTATCGATGCCAGCAGCCGTGAGGATGAGATGTTCTCCAGATATAGCATCAGTACTGACACCAACCACCATACCTGGCGTGACGCCATTCATCATGTTGGGGTTACCGCTTTTACCTATCCCGACAATGCGACCCCCTTTTAGGCCGACATCCGCTTTAATGACTCCTTGTCGGGCATCCAAAATCGTGACGCTGGTAATCACCAAATCCAACACGTTTTCGCTGGTCATACAGTTATCCGCACCCATACCATCACGCAGTGATTTACCTCCGCCATAGACCGATTCATCACCATAGCCACGCAGATCTTTCTCAATTTCAATAAATAGATTGGTATCACCCAAGCGGATCTTATCGCCGGTCGTTGGGCCAAAAAGACCTACATATTCCTGTCGGGAAATGGTTGGCATAATTTATTCCTTTGTTCGAAAGATTTTCCAACGTTCGTCAACTCTACCTTGAATTTATTCGATAACTTTATACCCGTCATCTTTCAAGTTGCCTCTTTGTTGGCTGCACTCGCTCACCCCGGTCACATAGCTACCTATGCTCCCGGGGATTCTCTCCCTTGCCGTCGCAATCCATCTTGAAATCCATAGGGTATATAACTCAATTCTACTACCCAGCATGCAACCAGGTTTTTTCCACAGGTTCATCAATAGCAACCAGACTTTTACCTGCCCAACCATCGACTAAATTATTAAATCCATAAACGTTTTGGTTCCCACCAATCGGGATTAATGACACTTCAATTTCGTCACCGGGTTCAATACGGATAGCGGTTGTTGCCGTGATATTAAGTCGTTTACCAAACGCCGCCGCACGATTAAATTGTAAAGCTTTATTTACCTCAAAAAAATGGAAATGAGATCCCACCTGAATAGGACGATCACCAGAATTACGAACTTTTAATTGAATAACCGGACAATCTTCATTAAAGGAGATCGGGTCTTTAGCCAGAATATATCCCCCCAATGGAGTAATATCTTCTTTATTATTTTTTTCCATCGGAAAATCTCCACGTTAAGACGTGAGTCAAGACATAAGTTAATATTTTGTCTAGATCATTTTTCCTGCTATTTACAATTTGTTTCAGCAATCATTGAATGGGATCATGCACCGTGACCAAGCGACTACCATCAGTAAATATTGCTTCAACCTGTACATGCGGAATAAGCTCAGCGACGCCATCCATCACATCTTCTTTAGTCAGAACGTGTCTGGAATCATCCATCACCTCTTCCAGTGTTTTCCCCTCTCTGGCACCTTCCAATGCAGCCGCAGTAATAATCGCAACGGCTTCAGGATAATTGAGTTTTAAACCACGAGACTTACGCTTTAATGCGACATCAGCCAGTGTATATACCATGAGTTTTTCGATTTCCCTTGGTGTTAATTGCATAAAACCCCCTAATCATTGGTTATTCCATACGGCCACACTGCTATGTCAATATATAACTTAATACGATTTTTCCAACAAACTTTATTCAAAAGCTGCTGTCCATCCGAATATTGATTGAGATAATCTTTTAGTAAAAAAGCTTTGACACAAAGACCATAATATGTCAATTAAGATCATTCTTCTCAACACAGGTTAGTCCTCTTACCTCTTATTTAAGTTTATCCAAGGTAATATTACAAGCTGATTAGTATGCCTACTTAGTGAAAAAATTATAGGTCATGAAGTCAGAAAATACTTACTATTTTTTTGACTTCTAGCAATCACCCGTAAGGCGGGTTTTACATTCACAGATTTACAGGTATTCCATATATGAATAATGTAACGGATAAAAAACGTGCTGTATCTCTTCTTGTTATTTTGATTGCCGCCAACATACTGGCTTGGGTTTGGGCATTTATCGCTTTCCGTCATCATGCGGTTATGATGGGGGCAGCCCTGCTGGCTTACGGTTATGGACTGCGCCATGCAGTTGACGCTGATCACATCGCGGCAATTGATAACGTCACCCGTAAACTGATGCAACAGGGTAAATCACCCATTGCCGTCGGCGCTTTCTTTTCTCTTGGGCACTCTACCATTGTTATTCTGGCCTGCTTCGCCATCGTCCTGACCTCTATGGCGTTTAAAGATCAAATGGGTTGGGTTCATGACTATGGCGGTATTGTTGGCACCTTAGTTTCTGCCTGCTTTCTGCTAGCAATAGCACTGATTAATTTGCTGATATTAAAAAGCGTCTATCAAAAGTTTCAGGAGCTCAAACGTGGAAGAGATCTAGCTAAAAGTGATTTTACCGAACTAGCAACAATGCCAGGGGGAATCATGACGCGCCTGTTCCACACGGTTTTCCGACTGGTAAGCAAAAGCTGGCATATGTATTTGGTCGGTTTTCTGTTTGGATTGGGTTTCGACACCGCTACCGAAGTTGGGCTATTAAGTATATCTGCCGCCGGTTCTCTCAGTGGACTTCCTCTGTGGTCGTTGATGGTATTCCCGGCGCTATTTACCAGCGGTATGGCACTCATCGACTCACTGGATAATTTTATTATGGTCGGTGCCTATGGTTGGGCATTTTCCCAACCAGCACGCAAGCTCTACTACAACATGACCATTACTGCGGCTTCCGTTGCCGTAGCGCTGTTCATTGGCGGATTGGAAGCGCTCGGACTTATCGCTGAACAGTGGGATTTGCATGGCGTTTTCTGGAACACTATCGGGGCATTAAATGACAATATGGGCAATGTTGGTTTTTGGGTCGTCGGGATTTTTATTCTGTTCTGGACCTTATCGGTGATGAATTACCGCTGGCGGGGCTACGATACGCTGGAGATTAAGTAATATTTACATAGCGGGCAATGTATTACATCCCGAAAGGTTGTTATGCTCGCTACCTAATGATAGCATTTGTATTACTAGTGATATCATTGTGAGAAGGCTATGCATAAACAAACGAAACAGACAATAACCCTTCGCTTAGATGAAGGGTTGAAAACACGTATTAAAGCACTGGCTGATGCACAAGGCATTTCTGCCCATTCTCTTATGGTACGTTCAATTGAAAGCGAAATTGATACTTTGGAGGCCAGACAACAATTTTTACGCGATGCCCAAAACGCCTGGTTAGAATATGAAACTACCGGCTTGCATTTAACTGGCGGTGAACTTTGCAATTGGCTGGATGCTCTTGCTCGTGGCGAGGACAAGGAACCCCCTGAATGCCATCTGTAATAGTCACTCCAGCAGCCATGAGAGATATAAATCGCCTTATTGATTTTTTACATCAACGCGATACAGCGGCTGCAAAGTCGGCATTTAATATCATTAGCAAACATATCCAAGCACTGGAATCTAATGTTTTAGCTGGACGGCCAACAGAAATTTATCCATTCTTTGAATTAATTATCCCTTTTGGCGGTACAGGCTATGTATTGCTATACAAAGAGCTTCCCAGAAGTAATACTCGTTACATCGTGGCTCTCCGTCACCAGAGAGAAATCAAATATAAGAAGCACTAACTTAAACATTAATAACTAGTGAACCGTAAATTAAGTAAACAACGGATGTAATCTCTGTCTCTTAATCAAGAAATTTGACTAAGAGACAGTAAATCTATCAAATCTGTAAGTTAAAACGATAGAAAATCACAGTGCACGTAGGATTGCCTCTACACTCGCTTTCGCATCACCGAACAACATTTGGCTATTGTCTTTAAAGAACAGTGGATTTTGCACACCGGCGTAACCTGTGTTCATTGAGCGTTTGAACACAACAACATTTTGTGCTTTCCAAACCTCCAGAACGGGCATACCCGCAATTGGGCTATTGGGATCTTCCTGTGCCGCAGGGTTAACAGTGTCGTTGGCGCCAATGACCAACACAGTATCGGTATCAGAGAAATCATCATTGATTTCATCCATTTCAAGAACAACGTCGTAAGGCACTTTTGCTTCTGCCAACAGCACGTTCATATGCCCAGGCAAACGCCCCGCGACGGGATGAATACCAAAGCGGACGTTGACGCCTTTCTCACGTAGTTTGTCCGTGATGTCATGTACCGGATATTGCGCCTGTGCAACAGCCATACCGTACCCCGGCGTGATGATAACAGAAGTTGAGTTTTTCAATAGTTCAGCAACGTCTTCCGCTGTGGTTTCACGGTACTCGCCCATCTCTTGCTCATCACCGGTTGAAGAACCATCAGTACCAAACCCGCCGGCAATCACACTGATAAAAGACCGATTCATGGCTTTACACATGATGTAAGAGAGAATCGCCCCCGAAGAACCAACCAGTGCACCCGTTACAATCAGCAAATCATTGCTCAACATGAAACCTGCCGCTGCCGCGGCCCAGCCCGAATAGGAGTTCAGCATTGAAACCACCACTGGCATATCAGCACCACCGATGGAAGCAACCAAATGCCAACCAAACACCAATGCAATTGCTGTCATAAGCAACAACGTGAACACTTGCAGACCTGTACTTTCCGTTTTCACAAAAGTCATCAACAGCACAAAAGAGATCACCAGCGCTGCAAGGTTTAATTTATGACGATTTGGCAACATCAACGGCTTAGAGGAAATTTTTCCACATAATTTACCAAATGCCACAACAGAACCGGTGAAGGTAACCGCACCAATGAAAACCCCCAAGAAAACTTCCGTCAGATGGATATTTTCCATCACGGGTTCTGCAAAACTATCGTGAGCAATAAAGCTATTAAAACCGACCAGCACGGCGGCCAAACCAACAAAACTGTGCAGAATAGCAACCAATTCCGGCATTTCGGTCATTTCAACTTTATTTGCCAGACGAATACCAATCACCGCACCGATCACCATCGCCAGAATAACCCAGACAACACTTCCGGTATCAGGCCCGAAAATAGTCGCAATCAACGCGATTGCCATCCCGGTGATACCAAAAATATTTCCGCGTTTAGAACTTTCATGACGAGATAAACCTGCCAGGCTGAAAATAAATAAAATGGCGGCAACAATATATGCTGCTGTAACGACTCCACTCGACATTAGTTACCCCTTAGTCCTTACGAAACATTTTCAGCATGCGTTGAGTGACAGTGAAGCCACCGAAGATATTAATGCTGGCAATAAGAACAGCAATAAATGAGAAGAAACTTACCCATCCACCATCACCAATTTGTAATAACGCCCCAACGACAATAATCCCCGAAATGGCATTAGTTACCGACATTAACGGTGTATGCAATGCATGGCTGACATTCCAGACCACGTAATAACCCACCACACAAGCCAACGCGAAAACAGTAAAGTGAGATAAGAATTCTTTTGGCGCAACATTGGCTAACCAACCGAACAAGATAACAACCAATGCCAATAAACCATATTTCAACCAAGGTGAAACGGGTTTCGCCGCTGGCTTTTCTGCTTTAACTGATGCCGGTTTTGCTTGCGGCTGAACCGAAACTTGAATGGGTGGCGCCGGCCAGGTAATTTCGCCCTCTTTGACAACTGTCACGCCACGAATAACAACATCGTCAAAATCAATATTGATTTCGCCATTTTTCTCTTTGCACAGTAACTTCAGCAAATTAACCAAGTTAGTGCCGTAGAGTTGTGAAGATTGTGTTGGCAAGCGGCTTGGCAAATCTGTGTAACCAATAATTTTCACACCATTTGCAGTAATAACCAATTTATCTGCTTGCGTTAATTCGCAGTTCCCTCCGGTCTGAGCGGCCAGATCAACAATCACACTACCCGGCTTCATGGATTCAACCATCTCTTTGGTGATAAGACGCGGAGCCGGTTTCCCTGGAATTAACGCTGTTGTTACAATGATATCAACTTCTTTTGCCTGTTCAGCAAAAAGCGCCATCTCCGCTTTAATGAAGGATTCAGACATGACTTTTGCATATCCGTCACCACTACCGGCCTCTTCTTCAAAATTCAGCTCAAGAAACTCCGCCCCCATGCTCTGAACTTGTTCTTTAACTTCAGGACGAGTATCAAATGCACGAACAACCGCGCCTAAGCTGCCCGCAGCACCCACAGCAGCTAAACCAGCAACACCGGCACCAATAATCATCACCTTGGCTGGCGGGACTTTTCCTGCCGCAGTAATCTGACCCGTAAAGAAACGACCAAATTCGTGAGCGGCTTCAACTATTGCACGATAACCGGCAATATTTGCCATAGAACTCAACGCATCCAGCGATTGTGCTCTGGAAATACGCGGTACTGAATCCATCGCCAACACCGTGACTTTGCGGTCTGATAACTTCTGCATTAACTCAGGGTTTTGTGCTGGCCAGACAAAACTAACCAACGTACACCCTTCCTTCATTAATGCAATTTCATCATCCTCAGGAGCATTAACCTTTAGAATAATATCTGAACGCCAAATATTATGACGATCAGTAACTTCAGCACCTACTTGTTGGTAAGCACTATCCTCAAAGCTAGCTAAATGCCCTGCGCCACTCTCAACAACGACATTAAATCCCAATTTCAGCAGGTGTTCCACCGTGTTCGGTGTGGCTGCAACACGTGCTTCATTGGCAAGTCGCTCCTTCGGTACACCAATACGCATAATGTTCCCTTCCTAAAGCCTAAGATTAATGATGATTATTGCTTGTTACAGTCAATTTAGCGACTAAATTAACTTTATTACTGCCATCAGTAAAATCTATCAACAAATATTTTGATAACAAATTGAAAATATTATCGATAATAGATAACTAATGCGTAAAATTCGTGGGACATTAGCTATTATTACATGTAATAATTATCGGCTATGTGATGCATAACCATGTTCAGCAAGTTACAACTATTTAATGCGCAAGGTGGAAGAATTTTTTATGAAGCTGAAAACAACGATCATTGCAGCAGCGGTATTCTCATTAACGGGTATTACCACTGTTCAAGCAGCTCAAGAGTTATCCCCGGAGAAAGCGGCAGAGCTGAAACCATTTAAACGTATTACGGTTACAGGCCCTTTTAATGCTATTTATGAAGCTGCCGATGCGGTTTCCCGTCGTGCAGACAAAATGGGGGCAGATGGGTTTTATATCCAAAGCCTTGACGATCTAAATAATAGCGGCAATCTGCGCGTTACAGCTGATCTGTATCACAAAGATGCAGAGGAAATTGATAATTCACCTAAATATCGTATATTCCGCGGCATCAAAGAATTACCCAAAGCAGAAGCTATAACGTTGGAACCATTCGATACAGTCACTATTAACGGCTTTTACGACAATGAACCCGATTTGAATGAAGCCATTGCAAAAGAAGCTAAGAAAAAAGGCGCTGCGGCTTTCTTTATTGTTCGTCAGGTTGCAATCAATGATGGTGGTAATCAGACAGTGACAGCTTATGTTTATAAAGATGATGCGCCAAAACGCCAAATTCAGGCTGATGAAGCTGTTATCCCGGCAGATTCCGATTCTGGACGCATTGCATTGGCTGCTGGTGGCGCATCAGCTAAGAAAGTAGAAATTCCTGGTTTAGCCTCTTCAACTTCAACCAGTAATTCTGTTGGCCGCTTCTTTGAAACCCAGTATTCTAAAGGTAAACGTTACACGGTAACGCTTCCTGATGGCACAAAAATCCAAGAATTAAATAAAATCAGCGCTGCTCAGATGGTTCCTTTTGAGTCCATCACCTTTTCAGGTTACTACAACAGCATGCCTGATGTTTCCTATGAAGTGGCTAAACGTGCCGCAGCTAAAGGTGCTAAGTACTATCATATTACCCGTGAATGGCAATCCAGCGGTGGAACCTCCACTATCAGTGCAGACTTGTTTAAATAATCTATTTAACCCAAAAAAAGGCACACATGATAATCATATGTGCTTTTTTTATTTATAAAGATAATAAAGTTATTCAAATTAGTTAGAGGATTTTAATTTCGAATCGATACAATCAATGGCGTTCTGTATCGTCACTATTTTTTCCGCTTCTTCATCATCAATAGTTATCCCGAAATGCTCTTCCAGAGCCATAATCAGTTCAACATTATCTAACGAGTCGGCACCTAATTCCTCGAATGTTTGTGTATTAAGAATTTGGGTTTCAGGTATTCCAAGTTGCTCTGCAACAACACTTTTGACACGATTCTCTAAATTTTCCACGCTGTATTTTCCTAGATGTACCAATTACAAGGGGAAACAGAAACAGGTTGTTTCCCCATTCTTCATTAACACTAAGATTAAATATTTACACGACAGTCAGGTGCATGAATGCCCCTGTGAATCTGGCACTTTCAGGGATAAAACATAACAGACGTTGATCTTTCTTCAATTTACCCGACTTCATAAGCTCATCCAACATGATATAAATAGAAGCCGATCCGGTATTTCCTTTCACTGATAAGTTAGTAAACCAACGCTCTTGTTCAATACCAAAATTAATATCTTCAAGACCCTCGGAGAATTTCATGCGGAAATATTCAGATGAGTAATGAGGCAAGAACCAATCAATAGATTCTGCCGATAAGTTACGATCAGCAACTATCCGTCTCAATGGTTCGGTAAGTGTGAATTTAACGACCCTCTCATTTAAATATCTGACATCTTGTTTGATGCAGAAAACAGAATATGCAAGCCAATCAGCCTGACTCATTTGAGCCCAACCTTTCAAACTGCCATCTGCTAACTTTTCTCCACCTGAGTACATACATGTCT
Source organism: Photorhabdus sp. RM96S (assembly GCF_042879335.1). Classification (NCBI taxonomy): domain Bacteria; kingdom Pseudomonadati; phylum Pseudomonadota; class Gammaproteobacteria; order Enterobacterales; family Morganellaceae; genus Photorhabdus; species Photorhabdus sp. RM96S. Next base: position 39,169 of record NZ_JBHFKT010000005.1, read on the forward strand.
CTTGCTCATTAGCAAAAGAGTAAATATCTATCCAATCAATTCGTAATGAAACACCATCAGGTCGAGGTTTGTTTTCAAGTAAAGCAGCGCCGGCACCATCAGAAAGCATCCAACGCAGAAAATCTTTTTCAAAAGCGATTTCAGGGCGTCGTTCCAGTTCTGCAACCCGAGCTTCGTTTTCACTCTGGAAATTGCGGGCATGCAATACAGTGGAAGGTACTTCCGACGTTGTTGAAACCGCATTACTTGTCGCTCCCGAGAGAACGGACAAATAAGCATATTTCATCGCTGTCATACCGGCAGCACAAGCACCGGAAGTTGAGATAACTTCACAGGGTTTATTTTTGAGCTCTCCATGAACCATGACACCATGACCCGGTATAATTTGATCAGAAGTACCACTGCTTGCTGCCAGACTTTGCATATCATCTAAAGAAAAGTGTTCATCAACCAAGCCTTTTACTGCTTCAGCCGCTAATTGAGCAGATGTATAAGTTGTCTCACCTGTCTCCGGATCCAGTGCATAATGGCGATATTTGATACCATTATTGCGAAGGACTATATGACGAGATCTTGATGGACGACCACCAACAAAACCAAGGACAGATTCCATTGTATTATTATCTATTGGGTTTCCCGGCATAAACGCGGAAACTTTAGTGATATAAACGTTGTTACTCATTTACTTATTTATCTCCTTATCATCATAGCGGGCAGAACCAGAAGGTTGTTCATAGTATTTCTGTAACTCATTAAGACGTTCTTTAAGTAATGGGGTAAGCAAACGGCGAACAACCACTGAAATAGGAAAAACAACTAGTACCATCAATATTAAATAGGTTACAAACAACGCTAATAAAGAGCGTCTTACCCATATCCCTCGTTTGCCCACACGGCAAATCAACCCGGACCAAAATCTAAATCCTCGATGCGCCGCACGTTCACCGAAAATAAAAGCTTGGTCGACAACCGCTGCTCCCATACCTTTCAACATTGGAGCATCAACTTTCTCTTTATCCGTTTTGAGCGCTGCCAACAATGCATCACCAAAACGTGTAGCATCTTTAACGTCTTCCTCCGATACGCCCGCCCGCGGTAAGCTAGGGAATGGCTGTCTTTTTCCTGTCATTAGCCATATCGGGGTTGTGAATACTGTTGCAAAAAAGTTTGCTTTATCAACAAAGACCACGTTATCGCGCAAATATGCTCCACTTTCATGCAACAATCTTTTGACAGTTTCCTGAGCTATCAACCACATGTTGCGGCAAGCAATAACTGTCACCACCGGTCGGCCATTAAGTAAACGCTTTCCTTCTTCACTCTTAAGAAATGCCACTATCGGAGGAGCAGGTGATAAATACCAAACTTGGTAGCCTAATATGACCAAATCAAAAGGTTCTTCGTCTTCCAGATTCAAAGGCGCTAGCTCAGGCGGATGTAACTGCACTGTTTCTGGGAAAACATCAACAAATTTAGAAAACTTCCAGGGAAATTCAAATTCTGGAATCGGTTTCAGAATAACTTCACGGATGTATATCTCTTCAGACTCTTGCAGGGGTGAAATTAAGCTTTTTACCACCTCGATCAATTGGCCACTTTGGGAATACGACACCACAAGAACACGTTTCATATGTTCTAACCTTTATGAATATTTAATACTGAGCCATTCATCGGCACCTAAAAGATAAAAATTTTAATGACAACTGTCCTCTAACCATCTAAGAATATTTTTTGGCATACGTACATATAATCATTCCTGAAAATTAAAAACATATACAAGAAAAATAAGTTAATAAATCACAGAGTAATATTTTCACAAACAATATAAATCAAAACAGTCGTTGTCAACATGATTTTTTTTATTTTTATATAAGATTAGTTTTATATCACATTGTAGGAAATTAATTAGTTACTGATAGAAAAATCAATGAAAAATATATTAACTTGAATATAAGATTAACAAAATCAATTAAAATCGAAAAAATATTTAAATTAAATCAACGAATTAAAAAACATTACATCTTTTTAATTTAATAAGATATTCATAACATTATGAAATTATATATCTAATAGATTAATTTAATAATATGACATAAAAACAAGAGATTATTATTACTTAGCAATAATATTGCATAACAAAATGAAAACTAGAGGTAAATTAGAGATAAATTAGAGATAAAACTTTATCTTTCACAATTATTTTTATTAAATTTTGAGATCGATCGAAAAAATTAAAATAAAAATTACTTAATTAGTAATAACACTATACCAATGGATTTCAATATGTATCGCGACGGCAAGGGAGCGAATCCCCGGGAGCATAGATAACTATGTGACCGGGGTGAGCGAGTGCAGCCAACAAAGAGGCAACTTGAAAGATGACGGGTATAGTAATTCATGCTTATTACCTATTTACCTTAGTACAATAAACAGCATGATAAAAGTAACTCATATCAGCTTATAAAAACAAATTGTATCTCACTAAATTTACCATCAAATAATGCATAAATTTTATAGTTATTTGCATAGAAAACCATTGCATCCAGCTCATACCCTTCGTAGAATCCCCCCCTATTTCTAGGTTCAATCAGTTTGTTTCTCCGCCCTGTACAGCTTGGAAGCGATGAAAACCCGATACCCAGTTCACCTTTGTGATCAGGATAACAAACTGGTTAATAATGCAGTTTATGTCATATTAGGAACATATTTTTGGAAAAGAAACTAGGTCTCACAGCTCTTACTGCTCTGGTACTCAGCTCTATGGTCGGTGCGGGTGTTTTCAGCTTACCGCAGAATATGGCTGAAATCGCCAGCCCGGCAGCGTTAATGATCGGCTGGGGAATAACAAGTGTCGGTATCCTGTTCCTGGCTACCGCACTGTTACTGCTCTCTCGTCTTCGTCCGGATCTTGATGGAGGGATTTTCACTTATGCCAAAGAGGGCTTTGGTGAGCTAATAGGCTTCTGCTCTGCCTGGGGATATTGGTTATGCGCAGTCGTTGCCAACGTTTCCTATCTGGTTATCGTTTTTGCCGCTCTAAGTTTTTTTACTGATAAAGAAGGCATTGTCATCTTTGGTGACGGCAATACTTGGCAGTCCCTATTGGGAGAATCTATTCTACTCTGGTTCGTACATTGGTTAGTACTCCGCGGCGTTCAAACCGCAGCCGGAATCAACAAATTGGCGACAATGGCAAAATTACTGCCTTTAGGTGCTTTCATCATACTTGCCGCCATAGCTTTCAAAATGGATATCTTTCATTTCGACTTTAAAGGCATCGATCTAGGGGTTCCTGTCTGGCAACAAGTAAAAGATACCATGTTAATTACCCTTTGGGTTTTTATTGGTATTGAAGGTGCTGTTGTGGTTTCAGCCAGAGCGAAAAAACGGACAGATGTGGGTATTGCAACCATGCTGGCTGTCATTGCGGCGTTAGCAATATACATCTTGGTCACCCTACTCTCCCTTGGATTAGTACCACGACCTGAGTTAGCAGCAATGCGCAATCCATCAATGGCAAACCTGATGGTAGGACTTGTTGGTTCCGCAGGTGAAATCATTATTGCTGCCGGATTGATTGTCTCCGTCTGTGGTGCTTATCTGAGTTGGACAATCATGGCAGCCGAAGTGCCATTTATCGCTGCCCAACACGGCTCTTTTCCAAAAGTATTTAACCGGCAAAACCGCAATAATTCGCCATCATCTTCATTGTGGTTCACTAATGGCGCGGTACAACTCTCTCTCGTTTTGATCTGGTTGAGTGGAAGCAACTACAATTCATTGCTGACAATTGCATCAGAAATGATTTTAGTACCCTATTTCCTTGTCGGAGCATTTCTTTTAAAAGTCGCTTTTGATCGTAGCAATAAGGGGTTATTACTCATTGCTGTTGGAACATGCATTTATGGCATATGGCTGCTTTATGCATCCGGTTTGATGAATTTGCTATTGTCTGTTGTTCTCTATGCGCCAGGTCTTATTGTTTTTTTGTATGCACGCCGCCAAAACCCGCAGAAAAATAGCTTACATCTGGCTGAAAAGCTCACTATTGTCGCATTGCTGATAACAGCAATCCCTGCCACTGGGTTGCTAATCAAGTAATCTCGTCAGATCCAGCCATTATTTTCTTGTAATGGCTTTCTGGATTTTCATATAGCAGTTTGTTTGGTTTTTCGTTGTTCTGTCATATTTTTGTTGTTGTTATCTTTATAAGTATGTTGTAACTAATATTGTTAATACAACTTGATTGGTATGATTCTTTAATCAATTCGGTTGAATTTGAAAGGTAGAGAAAGTCATATATAACAGATACATAATCTCTTAGCGTGGTTTTTTGCGTGGCTGGACCTCAACCCCCTATTCCAGATCATCATCGGCAAAGGTGTAAAACTGGTATCTATATTTGTCCTATTGGAATCGTCTCTGCCTAGAGCATTCGCACCAAAACAAAATTCGTTACGAATGCCCTGATAGAAACCAGATATTGTCCTTAAGTTATTTCAATTTGTCGGACCAATCCGCAATTGCATCCGCTGCTTCGATCGGCTTCTCAGCAGGTAGCGCGTGGCTGGCCCCGTCAATCACTGCGACAGTAACACGGTTACCGAACTCATCCTTCGCCTCCATCCGAGACGATTCAGGTCGGAACGGGTCGGAACCAGCCCGTAGATCGAGGATTGGCACCGCCCCGCCAGCCCACCAATCCTTGCGATTGGTTAGCTCGCGCGCCGAAGACTGACTTTTTATGACATCAGCATGCCAACCCTCAAGCCAAGGCGTTGGATCATTGCCTGCCGCGAAGAAGGCAAGCCTAAGTTTCGTCAGCCGCTCCTCACGAGTGGATTCAGGATCACTAATCACCATGATCGCATCCGAGAGCTCCGAGGGCCAAGATTTCGCCGCCCCTGCCAGAAGTACTATGCCACGCGTCATTTCGGGATAATCCGAAGCAATCGTCTTGGCGATCCAATGGCCATAAGCGTGCCCCACCACAATTGCCTTACCTCCCTCCGCCGCAACTACTGCCGCAAAATCGCCGGCAAAGTCGTGGAAAGTCACATTTTCCATGGGTCCGGTCGACCCCGAGATTCCGCGCGGCTCGGGCAGAGCAACGCGATAGCCGCGTGCCACTAGTTGATTCGCGAGTGGCGCAAACTCCGCTGTTCCCCTCCCGGTTGAAGCAATCATCACAATCAGCGGTCCCTCCCCGCGCATCGAATATTCGATCAGCGCCGCACCATTGGTGACGGTTTTCTGCTCTACTTCCGTGGCTAAGACGGGCTGCGCGACTGCAAACACGATGGACAAGAATCCTAATGCAAAGACGAACTGTTTCATTTTTTTCCTTACAGAGTTAATTATAATAGAAAGTTCACATGAGAAAACTATAGAGCCATTTAATCCAGATGACTTACTTCTTAGAATAAACATTCTCAAGGAGAAAAAATATTAGCGAGAAATGATAGAACAGCAAAAAAATAACTTTTTAAGTGTAATAAATTAATTGTGATATAAATCACAATTAATTTTCTAACCAATTATTAATTAAAAGATATTCTCATTGACCAGCATAATGATTTATTACATATAATAAATAACATTAATATTAAAAAATAATCCTGTTTAAGTAAAAGATGCAGATAAAAATCTTAAATATAATATATTATCGAGTCATTCTTTGGATTTTTCATAATTAATCGCTATGATCGCCTAACTTTATCCCTAAAAAGACACATTTTGAGTTATCGTTGTTGTTATCGGATAAAAGCTATGAATATTTACATGCTGTATTGATGTTTATACAGTTCCAATTAAATCAATATTTCTACTTCCCTGACGCCATGCACGTTAGGGTTAGGATCTATTTACAATGAAAGCTAAACTGATTATTTCATCCTTACTTGTATCTTCTGTACTTATTCCTGTAGCAAATGCAGCGGACGGAAAGATTAACTTTACCGGTAATATCATCTCTAATGCTTGTAAAATCGATACTGACTCTGCGAACCAAAACGTAAACATGGGAACAATTAGCTCAACTGCATTTAGTGGTGTAGATAGTACTGCGGCTGCCACCCCCTTTAGTATTAAAATGAGTGATTGCCCACCAGAGCATACCCATGCACAAGTTAAATTTGACGGGCAGATAGACAGTAAAAATAATAATCTTCTGGCTTTATCCAATGATAAAGGTCAAGAAGTTGCTGGTGGTGTTGCTGTTGGTATCTATGAAGAAGATAATTCAACGCTAATTCCTTTGGCACAAGCTTCCAAACTCCAGGCTTTTACTGATCAAAAAACCGCAGAACTGAAGTTCATTGCAAAATATGTTGCAACAGCTCAAGCAATTAGCCCAGGATCGGGTGATGCAGTCGCTAATTTTACGATTGTTTATAACTAAAGCAGGCCAAATTTAGAACAGAACTTCATCCGCGTTTTGTTTCTAATAAAGAAGTACGGGGCATGGATGCCCGCAAATCCCACAAAATAATATAATAAAACGGAGATGTTACTGTGCAGTATCAACGTCTATTGACAATAATTTTTCTATATATCATCAGCATAAATTTCGCTATCGCAGGTGTCGTCATTGGTGGAACTCGTGTTATTTACATGAGTGACAAAAAAGAAGCGTCTATTTCTATAAATAACCCGGAAAAAGATGCCCCTTACCTGATTCAATCTTGGATCCAAGATGAAAATGACAATACGAAAACCCCTTTTATCGTTACTCCTCCCATCTTTAAACTCACAGCAGGCCATGAAAATATCCTGCGTATTGTAAAAACAGAAAGTAATCTGCCTCAAGATCGGGAATCACTTTTTTGGTTAAATGTAAAGTCTATTCCTACCTCGGTGAAATCAGATCAGAATCAATTGCAAATAACAGTTAAGTCAAAGTTTAAATTGTTTTACCGCCCTGCAAATTTAACAGAAAAGTCAAGTACCGCATACAAAAAACTCAAATTCCGTACGGAAAATAATTCATTGATCGCAGAGAACCCCACCCCTTACTTCATTTCATTCTCTTACCTTAAAGTAGATCAACATGAAATAAAACCTGCGGGCATGATTAAGCCCTTTAGCCAACTAAGCTGGCCTCTGCCGGCAAAGAACATAAAACAGGTAAATTGGAAAGCAATTAATGATTTTGGTGGTGCTACTGCCGAGGAAAAAACAACCATTTAATAAAACTATTACATTACTCTACGCCAGAAAATTAATTATGGGAAAGTACTCACAGCATAAGATTAATAAGCAACCATACAATATTGAACATTCATGGCTCTTATTAGTGCCATTTATCGCTGTTGGCGTACTTTTTTACCCGGCTAAAACTTATTCTGAAGATTATTTCAACATTCATGCACTGGAAATAGGTACTGATTTTGGTTCACCTGAAGACATTGATCTCTCTATTTTCACGCAAGATGACTATCCGCCCGGTATTTACTGGGTAGATATTTACCTTAATAGAGATAAAATAGATACCAGGAACGTAACCTTTGTCACGATAAATAATAAATTGCTACCCAAGCTGACAATTCAGCAATTACAGGATATGGGAGTAAAAGTTGATAGCTTTCCAGAGCTGATCAGTTTACCACCAGAAACAGAGTTGTCTGATTTAAGTCAATATATTCCATCAGCAAGCACCATCTTCAATTTTAGTCAGCAAAGGCTGGATATCAGTATTCCACAAGCAATATTACACAATCAGGCAAGAGGTTATGTTTCGCCTGAATTATGGCAGCAAGGATTAACTTCATTACTGATTAACTATAATTATAGTGGTTCAAATACCTGGCAAGATAATCCATCCGGCTCTACGCAGACCCATTATCTAAATCTTCGAACAGGCGCTAATTGGCAAGCATGGCGCCTACGCCATTATTCTACCTATACCAGTCGTGATAAAAGTTGGAAAAGTATTAACACCTATTTACAACGGGATATTCACGCACTAAAAGGACAATTAACGCTAGGTGATAGCTTTACCTCCTCCTATATTTTTGAGGGTGTTCAATTCCGTGGCTTACAATTAGCTTCTGATGACAATATGTTACCAGACAGCTTACAAGGTTTCGCTCCTAGTGTCCGAGGAATTGCTCAAAGTAATGCTCAAGTTACAATCAAACAAAACGGCTATATCATTTATCAAACTTATGTTTCACCGGGCCCATTTGTCATTAATGACCTTTTCCCAACGACAACAAGTGGAGATTTGGAAGTTATTATCAAGGAAGCAGATGGTCAGGAATATCGATCAACTCAGTCTTTTTCGACGATACCGATTATGTTACGGGAAGGAGGCTTGCAATATTCGATAACACTGGGCCAATATCAATTATCAAATAATCATGGGAGAGAACCTAATTTTACCCAAGGCGCATTAATCTATGGTTTTTCTAATAATATCACTACCTATGGTGGTACGATTTTTTCAAAAGATTATCAATCCGTTGCTTTAGGATCAGGTTATAACTTTGGTATATTGGGTTCTCTCTCTTTTGACATCACTCACGCTAACACCGATTTACCATCTAATATAAGTACCAAAGGGCAATCCTACCGTTTTCAATATGCAAAAGACCTTTCATTAACAGGAACTAATTTTACTCTGGCAGGTTATCGTTATTCGACACGTGGTTTTTATGATTTTAAAGAAGCCAATGACATAGATGATGCTAATAAAAGTGACTGGCGTTACCGCACCAATAAAAGAAGTAAATTACAACTGCATATTAATCAATCTCTGGGAAATTTTGGCAGTTTATATCTGTCCGCCTTTCAACAAAATTACTGGCAACAATCTGGCTATGAACGTAATATCAACGCAGGTTATAGCACTAATTATAATAATGTTAATTACAGCTTGAATTATACCTACAGCCAACTTCCAGATACGGATAAAAATGAGCAGATCTTTTCATTCAGCATACAAATTCCATTAGATCGCTGGCTAAAGAATAGCTGGACTAGTTATAATTTTAATACCAATAAAAACAAAGACATTTCCCATCAAGTGGGTTTAAGTGGCACAGCGCTGGAAGACGATAATTTAATCTACAGTTTACAGCAGAGTTACACGAATCACGGTACTGGCGCTGGCGGTCATATTCATGCGGAATATAAAGGCGCTTATGGTCAACTTAATACTGGTTACAGCTATGATCGTCATTCGCACCAATTAAATTACGGTCTTCAAGGAGGTATTGTTGCTCACCCATACGGCATTACGCTTTCACAACATTTGGGAGAGACATTGGCATTAGTCCGGGCTGATGGCGCTCAAGGAATAAAGATCCAAAATAATGTTGGGATTGCCACCGATTGGAATGGCTATGCGATTATTCCTTATGTTAGCAGTTACCGGAAAAATCGGATTGCACTGGATACACATTCATTAGCAGATAATGTCGATATTGACGTTAATGCCCAAACCGTTATTCCTACTCGTGGGGCATTAGTCCTGGCCGATTTTAAAACCCGGATAGGTCACAGAGTTCTCATCAATCTCTATTATCAAGAAAATCCTATTCCTTTTGGTGCAGTTGTCACGTTAGAAAAACGCCATGATATCGATGAAGTAAATAGCGCTATTGTTAGTCATGAAGGGCAAGTTTACCTCACTGGTCTACCCGATAGTGGACGATTATTCGTTAAATGGGGTTATAAAGATATTCAGGAATGTGTTGTTAATTACAAATTACCGGAAAAAAGTCCTTTATCCGGTATTTATATAATGGCAGCTCACTGTAAATAACCACCCACAGGAAAACGCTATGTTTAATATTTACAATAAACTTAAATATTTTCTCATTATCACCAACTTATTAATTGGTTTGATAGTCAGTTCTTATAGTTTTGCCGCTAACTGCCAGTTTGAGAAAGGATTTAAATCAGAAATCACTCATCTCTCTTTTGGAACCTTATATGTTCCAAGGGATCAACCTATTGGCACAACAATTTATGAATATCGGGCAGATGAATTAGACAATAAAAACAATATCTTCTATTGCGATACAAATGTTAATACGTCATGGGGATACACATCCTACAAAAGTGCAGAATACAACAAGGATGCTATTTACGAGTCCGGTATTCCCGGTGTAGGTATAAGAATAAATACTTGGAGTCCCGGCTATGGTATCGACTGGTTACCCCGTATTGCTAATAACCCCGTAAGCTGCGACAATTCTGGTCGTTGGTATTGTGGTAAAACATGGGGTTATTTGACCATTCAGCTAATAAAAATAGCACCAACAACAGGTTCTGGTTTTGTCAAAAATGAGCAGTTAATTCAAGCACGGGTAAATAACCACATCGTGCATACTTACCGTTTGGGAAATACCCGAATTATTACTAAAAGCTGTTCGCTGAAAGATACCAATATTACTGTTCCTATGGGAGATATCAAAAAAATAGATTTTTCTGGTATTAATAGCACCGCAGGAGGGAAAGATTTTGAGATTATTTTAGATTGTGATGATGATGTCCAGATTCAATTAATGCTCGACGGAAAGAAAGCAAAAAATAACTTATATCACGTATGGGCGCTTGATCAAAATGATAATCATACAACTGCTTCCGGTGTAGGTATGCAAATTCTTTATAACAACCAACCTGTCATTATCCATTCACAAATCAATATTGGTAATAGCTATTCAGGTGGGAAGTTATCTATCCCTTTACACGCCCGCTATTTTCAGACCGATCGCAATATTACCCCTGGGCAGGCAAATGTAACCGCAACAATGACATTAACTTATCAGTAATTAATTTATCTGCATCAGTTATAGAAAGTTTATTTCTTGGCTGATGCGCTGTTATTTGATTGTTTTTATCTGAAAAATCTTTGAGAAAATTTCTCTTCGTGAAATCACAACATTATATATAAAATATTTTTTCTTTATTAGAGTCAATAAATGCAATAGTCGGAGTAATATAACGGCAAGGGAACGAATCCCCGGGAGCATAGATAACTATGTGACCGGGGTGAGTGAGTGCAGCCAACAAAGAGGCAACTTGAAAGATGACGGGTATATAATATTTATCAACATTATTATCAACTACCAGAGTAATACATTAGAGCGTAAGATCACTGCCTTGGTCAATAAAAACAATCGATAAAACAGCCATTAGTCGATCATTTAATGAGCGACTATATGAAATATATTTGTCAACTAGAAAATATTTTGATAAAGAATTGTTGGGGCAAAGAGGCTGAATATGAAAATAACAGCCATTAATAACGATACCCATATGGTTTTTTTACATTTCGTTCTAATATGAAAAAATAGTTAACTAATATAGTTAAGAAGAAAAACGTTATAATTGACATAAAAAACATGGCGATGAATGGCATTTTGCACACCTTGTTTAAAAAAAATCCATAATGTCATCATAAATGAGAATGAAATAAAGTATTAGTGGTAAAAATAGCGTTTTCTAACACAATTAACAATTATTTTCAATAAATTTTATTGACGTGTTGTTTAGGTTCAGGTAAGTCAAATACGTCACAGATAAATTTGTGACCGGGCGTGGAAACCCAATTAGCTGAATGACGCAACTACATAAAATTTGGAACCCGCTCGCATATTAGATAATTAGAAAGAATAGTGACAAAGGAATTTTGGTATAATAAACCACTATTCAAACAGCAACAGTGTTAAAGAATGACCAAGTATCATAGTCTCAAGAATAAAACCATTGGTGGAATCGGTAAGATTAGCAGTTACGATATTGAATTCACTTTTAACGGCAAAAAACCACAAACCTTTCGGTTGGTATTCTTTCCATTAACTGACGATGTTGTCGGAGCCGAAAGAATTGCTGAAGTGTACGATGTTAATCCCAAAATTTTATTTGCTGTGTCTATTATCTTTTTCGATCAAGCTTATGAATTAATCCCTACAGACGAATTAAACGGTAGGACTCCATTTGATAAAATAGATAAAGCTGTTCATTACAATAGAAATGAAAATAACTACTTTTTTAATGTTTTAATATCATACATTCTGGATTATATTGAAGAATCTAAAGTTCATTACTTGTACTTTAGTGGTTACAGTGATTCTCATAAAAGAACCTATGAAAGACTTTTACAAAAGGTACAGTCAAGATTAATATTAGAGTATGAAGATTTAGGAGGAGGCGATTATGTTGTTAAAACGTGCTACAGCAACCAAGAAGAAGGCAACTCAGGCTGACTACGCTCGTAACCGCAAAAATAAAACCGCTATGGTTAATGCTTTCATTGAAGCTAACAAAGCCAAACATACGGAAAGTACCTGCTAACCAGCTCATTCGTTTTATACCCAATGGATTTCAAGATGCATCGCGACGGCAAGGGAGCGAATCCCCGGGAGCATAGATAACGATGTGACCGGGGTGAGTGAGTGCAGCCAACAAAGAGGCAACTTGAAAGATGACGGGTATAGTCTATCTAAATAAAAAGCCACCTTTAGAATAGGTGGCTTTGCTGATCTATAAAAAACTGCATCACAAATGTAAAATTTTGGACGCAGTTTAGAATATGACCGTCCTCTTTGATCAGGAGGCAATTTGCTCCATTGTTTGCAAGATTCGTTTATCAGAAACTGGATATGGCGTACCCAGTTGTTGAGCAAACAAGCTGATCCTCAGTTCTTCAATCATCCAACGAATCTCTTGCACCTCAGGTAACTGTTTCTGTTGCAGTGATAATTTCGCCAGCCATTGCTGCCACTGTTGCTGAACATTTTCGACACGCCCCATTTGTGCTCTATCTCTATGCGGATCAATTGCCAATTTTTCAAGACGGCGCTCAATACCTTGCAGATAACGCAGGACATCCGGCAAGCGTTTCCAACCATTAGTGGTGACAAATCCTTTGAAAACCAGACCAGAAAGCTGCTCTTTGATATCCGATAATGCCAAGGCAAATGAAATATCCACTCTCCCCTTGAGACGTTTATTGATAGCAAAAATAGTGGTGAGTATCTGTTCCACCTGCTTGGCTATTTCCACAACAGTATCATTCAACTCAGCCCGAACCTTGTCCTGTAGCTGAATAAAATGCTGTTCATTCCAAGCCGGCCCACCATTCCCTGCCATCAATTTATCCACACCACAGGCGATACAATCGTCAATCAAATCCAATACCTTGCCATAAGGGTTAAAATAGAGTCCCAATTTGGATTTATTCGGCAATTTCTCATGTAAGTATTTAATTGGTGAAGGAATATTGAGTAACAACAGACGACGGGTACCTTCCCACATGGCAATTTGTTGCTCCGGTTCGGTTTCAAACAATTTGATACCGATACTCTCTTTTTCATCCACCAGCGCTGGAAATGCTTTAACAGAGTAACCACCACGTTTCTGCTCATACCGTCCCGGTAATTCACCGAAACTCCAAATATGCAGCCCACTCTGTTCAATCCCATCATCAGCAACAGCGGAAAGTGTTTCCTGAACTTTCTCTTTCAAGCGTAATTTCAGCGCAGATAAATCTTTACTTTCAGCGATAGTCCGGTTCTTCTCTCCTACCACTCGGAATGTCATTTTGAGATGCTCTGGGACTTGCTCTAACTGCCAATCATCACGTGACACCGTAACACCAGTCATCCGCCGTAACTCTTTCTCAAAGCTATCTAACAAGGTCGATTGTGGTTGAGGTACCCGCTCCATAAATGCCTGAGCATAGTTTGGCGCAGGGACAAAATTACGACGAACCGGTTTCGGCAATGATTTAATCAGCGCAACAACCAGATCATAACGAATACCGGGGATCTGCCAATCAAACCCTTCATCCTTAACCTGATTCAACACCGGCAGCGGAATATGAACTGTCACACCATCAGCTTGCGTACCCGGTTCAAACTGGTAACTAAGCCGTAATTTCAATGCCCCCTGATACCAGTAATTAGGGTAATCCAGCGCACTGATTTTATCGGCATCGCCTTTGATCAACATATTTTTTTCAAAATTAAGCAAGTCCGGTTGCTCTTTACCTGTCTTCAGCCACCAGCGATCAAAATGGCGAGCAGAAACCACACTCTGAGGTATCCGTTGATCATAGAAACTAAACAAGGTTTCATCATCCACCAAAATGTCGCGACGACGGGATTTATGTTCCAGCTCCTCAATTTCCTCACGTAATTTCAGATTCGCTCGGAAAAATGCATGTCGAGTTTGCCAATCGCCTTCCACCAGCGCATAGCGGATAAACAACTCACGGCAGAGCATTGGGTCAATTTTGCTGTAATTAACCAGACGACTAGCCACAATTGGCAAACCATATAAAGTGACTTTTTCTCTAGCCATTACCGCACCCTGAGATTTTTGCCAGTGCGGCTCGCTATATTGATATTTCACCAGATGCCCGGCTAACGCTTCAACCCATTCAGGTTCGATCCGCGCAACAATCCGCCCCCACAAGCGACTGGTTTCAACCAATTCCGCCGCCATTGACCATTTAGGCGGCTTCTTGAATAAACCAGAACCAGGAAAAATAGCAAAACGGGCATTACGCGCACCGGTATATTCCTGTTTATCTGTATCTTTTTGGCCGATATGAGATAACAGCCCAGAAAGTAACGCAGTATGAATACCACGGTAATCTGCATCCTGACTATTTACCGACAGACCAATTTCTTTCACAACTTGTCGTAACTGGGCATAGATATCCTGCCACTCTCTGACTCTCAGGTAGTTAAGATAATCTTGACGGCAAAGTTTGCGAAATTGCGAAGAGGAGAGTGCCTTTTGCTGCTCTTTCAAAAAATCCCATAATTTCAGAAATGCAATAAAATCGGAGTCTTTATCAGCAAATCGACGGTGTTTCTCATCAGAAGCCTGCTGTTTCTCCAGTGGCCTCTCTCTTGGGTCCTGAATAGATAGCGCAGAAGTGATCACCATCACTTCACGTACACAACCATGATGACGAGCTTCCAATACCATACGCGCCAACCGAGGATCAACCGGGAGCTGAGCAAGCTGTCGCCCTATTGATGTAAGACAGTAATTACTCTTAGCCGTTGTGTTCTGGTCAATAGCTCCAAGCTCCTCCAGAAGCCGAACACCATCCTGAATATTACGTTTATCAGGCGGTTGCACAAATGGAAATGCACTGACATCCCCAAGACCAATTGCCGTCATTTGCAGAATGACCGATGCCAGGTTAGTACGCAGGATTTCTGGATCAGTAAACTCTGGCCGAGAAAGGAAATCGTCTTCTGAATACAGCCGGATACAGATCCCGTCAGATACACGTCCGCAACGCCCTTTCCGCTGATTAGCCGACGCCTGTGATATAGGTTCAATCGGCAATCTCTGTACTTTCGTACGATAACTGTAACGGCTGATACGTGCATACCCGGTATCAATCACATATTTAATTCCCGGTACCGTCAACGAGGTTTCTGCCACGTT
This sequence comes from Photorhabdus sp. RM96S, assembly GCF_042879335.1. Classification (NCBI taxonomy): domain Bacteria; kingdom Pseudomonadati; phylum Pseudomonadota; class Gammaproteobacteria; order Enterobacterales; family Morganellaceae; genus Photorhabdus; species Photorhabdus sp. RM96S. The sequence goes on from NZ_JBHFKT010000005.1 coordinate 54,589, forward strand.
AGTTGCCAGCACAATTCTCCGCCCCGTATGTGATTGGAAAATTCGATTCTGATCACTGTTAGAAAGACGCGCAAATAATGGCAATACGTCGGTATGACGCAGATTCTGTTTATTCAGCGCATCTGCTGTATCACGAATCTCCCTCTCTCCACTCATAAAGATCAGGATATCTCCAGGCCCTTCACGGTTGAGTTCATCAACAGCATCAATAATTGCCTCAAGCTGATCCCGCTCTCCATCATTATCTTCCCCCATGACAGGACGATAACGCACTTCTACCGGATAGGTTCGACCAGAAACTTCGATAATTGGCGCATGATTAAAATGGCGAGAAAAGCGCTCAGGATCGATAGTCGCGGAGGTAATGATCACTTTCAAATCGGGACGTTTTGGCAGTAATTGGCGCAAATAACCCAGAATAAAATCAATATTCAGACTGCGTTCATGCGCCTCATCGATAATGAGCGTGTCATACTGTTTAAGTAGCCTGTCATTTTGCAGTTCCGCCAGCAAAATACCATCGGTCATCAGTTTAACTAACGTGTTATCGCCCACATGATCACTAAAACGGACTTTATAACCAACAGCAGAACCCACTGAGGTTTCCAATTCTTCCGCCAGACGATTGGCAACCGCACGAGCAGCCAATCGACGGGGTTGAGTATGACCGATAAGTCCTTTTATTCCCCGACCTAGTTCAAGACAAATTTTCGGGATCTGTGTTGTTTTACCCGAACCGGTTTCACCGGCAATAATGACAACTTGATGGTCACGAATAGCTTTGTAGATATCATCTTTCTTCTGGCTGACGGGCAAGTTTTCCGGATATTTGATCGTTGGACAAGCAGCCTGACGGTTAATGATTTTCTGAGACTCTTTCACCTTATATTGATCCTTGTAACTTCTTACTTTGCTAATTAGCCAGTTTTTATTGGCGATATAGTAACACATCCTATTTATTGGCAATAATTTCAGCTAGTATTTCCACCACGTTATATCAACGTGGATAAAAGTCTTTCAATAAATTTGAATTTTATTCTCTAAATATTGATCTGTTACCATAAGTCAATAACTCATAAAATAACTATATCGTGATTAACAAGTGAACTATCAAAGGTTAATTTTAAGGAATAAACATGAGTAAAGTTCTGGTTCTTAAATCCAGCATTATGGCGCAGCATTCACATACTAACCAAATGGCCGATTTCTTCATTGAAAAGTGGCAAGCCAATCATACTGATGACAGCATTACAGTACGCGATCTGACTGCACAACCCATTCCTGCTCTGGATAATGAACGGGTTTATGCATTGCGTCCGAGTGGCAATGAAATGACCGCTCGCCAAAAAGAGACGTTAGCATTATCTGACGAACTTATTGCGGAATTGCAGGATAATGACGTTATTGTTATCACTGCGCCTATGTACAACTTCCACATTCCAACCCAACTGAAAAGCTATTTTGATATGATAGCCCGTGCTGGCGTGACTTTCCGTTATACCGAGAATGGCCCTGAAGGTCTGCTAAAAGGCAAACGAGTCATCATCCTGACCAGCCGTGGCGGCATCCATAAAGACGGCCCCAGTGATCTGTTAGTGCCTTATCTGCGTCTGTTCCTAAGTTTCATTGGGCTCACTGATATAGAGTTCGTATTTACCGAAGGTGTAGCATTAGGCCCTGATGCCGTAAATCAAGCGCAACAAACCGCCCGTGAAGTTTTGCAAGCAATAGCTTCCTGATAGCCACGTTTTTGTTCCTAATTCATACATTGCCTATATTTTTATATTGTTGTCTTTTGCGCGTCATTCGACGCGCTTTTATTTCTTCAACCACTTACCATTAATACCAAGCACATACTCACCAGGTTCAGCTCTGTTCACCAATTTTTCGCCAGTAAGTTTAGCCACTTGCTTTGTAGAAATATTATTGCCAGCCGCTATTTCTGCGTATTTTTTCTCACGGGCTTGATTAATTTCTGCCACCAAAGCTTGTGCCTGACTATCTGTTTTCACTATAGCCAGATAACCACTGAAAGTTTCACCGACCAACCCTTTCTGCTTTGCCTCATTCAGGGTCATTCCTACAACGGAAGAGCTGAACAATACACCAGCCAATAACAATATCCCCGTACCTGTTCTCTTCATAATGCCAACCCCCTAGAATAAACCCGTGTTATTCTTAAGCATCTCTTCAACTTGCCTGTCTACTTTTATCTGAATTTCATGCTCAATTTTGACATTCATATTAATATTAATGGGCTTCTCCGGTGTTGCCACTTCAAGGCGTATACAACCTGACAGCATTAAAGGCCCCATTGATAGTAAGAACAGCTTCATTCCAGTTTGTTTTGTCATTTATCACTCCCATTTAATACAGATATATTCTGCTGTAGCCAATCTTCAAGATTGTTGCCAAACCGTAAACTACGCCATAAGTGAAAGATATTCTCTCCATGATGGTAATTCAGTTTGACTTGCCGTTTTTTATCTCTTAATGAATTAACACCTTGAATTTCAGCATTAAGTGTCAGAACCCCTAAATTATCAAGACTGACTTGCGCCCGTAAGAGACTGATTTCTAAATAGCGTAACCAATCCATAGCGGCGCCAGCGGAAATATTATCTTTGTTAATGGAATCTATCGTGTCTTTATCCAGACGTAAGGTCATATGGTCGATATTGGCAATCCGCCCTTGCTGAACTATCCAACGTTCATTATTAATAAACAACGGCAATTTTCCGCTGATTTTGCCGGACATCGCAAATTGTTTAACTTTCAATACAGTAAAAAGGCGACTTAACTCCAATTTATCAAGCGTCAAAATAGCAGGATGCTGCTGAGGAAGCCTTAATTTATCTAGGTTAATATGTCCATCCAATATACTTATATTCACATTAGTCAATTCCAGCGGTTTTTGTTCCGATGGTGGATAAAATCCCTGTAAATCCGCCGTCAAGTTACGCATTACAAACAGGTTATTAATCGTTTTCACTCGTAGCTGTACCGGCGATTTAACACCAAATTGCCAGATACTATCTCTCAGTCGCCACGGTAAGACAAAATCAAGCCCACTGATTTCACCATCTTTAAGCCACATGCTGCCATTTTTTACCACCCAGTGACCACCCGCAACAAAACCTTGCCCCTGTGTGACAGAAAAAGCGGCCTGTGCATAAAGATCACCTGATCGTAAGTTTATCCCTAAATCTTTAGGTACCAACGGCTGAAATGCGAGTAAAGATTGAGTAGGCCAACGCGCTTCACCACGCAATCTTGCTCCATCCCAACGACTGTAAAAAGGGATCGGACCCATATTTCTTGACGAAAGATCACCATTAACAATAAAATTGTTCGGGCTTTCTCCTGTCAATTTTGCTGTCAGCTCAGCAGGGGGCAAAAAGCCACCGGACTGAAACGATGTTTTCTTCGCTGTCAGCCGTAACTCACCATTAAAGGCGGGCGATTTCTCTGAACGTTGCCATTCCAATGGTTTTGTTAATTGTAGACGCGGCGTATCCACCCGGATCATGCCGTGCTTAATCACATTAAAGCCGGTAGCCATTTCGTTGACGCTAATCAATGTATCATGCCAGCGCCCTTTTCCGGCAATATCCCATTTAGCCTGTAGTGACGGCAAATCGCCATTTCCCCAATAATTCCAACGCCAATAGCCTTTATCCGGCATAAAATTTTCGGCATGACCATCAAGATGCAAATGGAATTTTCCCCAGTCACGGTGTTGTGTATTTACAATTGCCTGTAACCGACCAGTAAAACCTTCACGTGTCAGATAAGTTCCCGCCAACGGTGACCGGGCATCTTTAACAATAAACTCATCAGACAAACGCCCCCAAGCACGAAACAACGAACCTGACTGGAAAGTCATTTTCGGATTAACCAACGGACCATTAATTATCGCAGGCAATGACATAGCCATAATCATATCCTGCACATTAATCTGACCTGTTAATTGAAAAGGAAGTTGCGTATTTAATGAGTTTATCCGGCCCGGTTTTATCGTTAATACAATATTCGCTTTACCACGTTCACCCTGAGTGACCAAATTTATACGGCCACTAATTAGCAGGTTATCCAACCCTTGTTGCCAATGAGCAATCTTAATATTCACGCCACCCGCAAGAAGTTGCCCCGCCCCAGTCCACCGCCATTTACCATCAGTAATATCAAGCTGTTCTTGGTTAAACTGCCAAGGTAATTCAGCCAAAGATAGTGTCGCCCCCTCTTCTCTGATAATAAGTTTGCCGGATTTCCCTCGCCAACCTAACTTGATATTTAGCGGATGCGCATATTGCTTGGCAATAATTTTACCTTTTACTTCACCATGAGGAGGGAGTTTATCCATATTAAGAGGTAAAGTCATTTCACCATTAAGGCTGATTTCCTGTTCTGGTAATTTAATTGCCAGTTGGTCAATAACTAGCGATTCCTTACCATAAATATGCGCTGACAATTTAACCTTCTTCCCCTGATAACTTAGTTTTTGCCCCTGAGAAGAGGAATTGAATTTTAGTCTTCCAGCAAAATCTTGCCAAGGATGAAAAGAAAGATTTTCCACGGACAAACTTCCTTGTGGAATATGAGCTAAAATATCAGCAACAGACAATGGAACAAGACCTTGTGTAGATTCAGGTAACTGATTTAGACAATTGATATCCCCACTAATATCTGCGGCATTTAATTGCCAATGATAACTGTTATCTATCTCTGAATATGGGTAACTAACAGATAATCGCGATACACGAATAAGCCTGCAATCCTTCACCTGCAATGAAATATCAGCCAGTTGCAAAACTCCATTTTTCCATTCTGGTTGTTTCAATGAAACCGTCATACCTGGAGGTAACCAGTGACCGGTAACCTTAGGTAACCAATGAGGAATCGAAAACCATCCCGCCGCCATCAGTAATACCAACAGAATAGGTATGGTAATGAATATTTTTAATCCTTTGGTTATCAAATCCTTGCCTCTCCTTATTAAGCCTTAGATCGGTTACTTCTATACCCGTTATCTTTCAGGTTGCCTCTTTGTTGGCTGCACTCGGTCACATAGTTACCTATGCTCCTGGGGATTCTCTCCCTTGCCGTCGCGATCCATCTTGAAATCCATAGGGTATATTGTTATTCCATAATTTAGCAGACAAACCTTAAACTAAGACATTGATTATTAAGAAAATTATGTTGAACATATAGGGGAACAACAAGCAATACACTTATAGAGTTAATTAATTTATTGTTTATTTAACCCTTTACGTCAGCAATAATTTAAGCCCAAAACAATGTATTAGCTACTTAAATTATAGCGGAGATAATTCCATGAAATTAGTCGTTTACAGTACCAAACAGTATGACCATAAACATCTGGAGCAGGTCAATAAAAAATTCGGATTTGGTTATAATTTCGAGTTTTTCGATTTCCCTCTTAGTTCAAAAACTGCCAAAAACGCTATTGGTGCAGATGCTGTTTGTATTTTCGTCAACGATAATGCTGACCGTAAAGTACTCGAAGAATTGGCTGAAATGAATATAAAAATCCTCGCATTACGTTGCGCAGGTTTTAATAATGTCGATCTAGATGCAGCTGAAGAATTGGGTATTCAAGTTGTACGGGTTCCAGCCTATTCCCCTGAAGCTGTTGCTGAACATACCGTCGGATTAATGTTGTGCTTAAACCGCCGTATCCACCGAGCTTACCAACGCACCCGTGACGCCAATTTCTCTCTTGAAGGCTTAATTGGCTTCAATATGCACAGCCGCACAGCGGGAATTATCGGAACCGGCAAGATTGGTATTGCAACTCTACGTATTCTTAATGGATTTGGTATGCGTTTGCTAGCTCATGATCCCTACCCCAATCAAGCTGTTTTGAATCTCGGTGCTCAATATGTCGATCTGGATACGCTGTATGCACAATCCGACGTCATATCGCTTCATTGCCCGTTAACACCAGAAAACCATCATCTGCTGAATGACGTTGCTTTCAGCAAAATGAAAAACGGCGTAATGATCATCAATACCAGCCGAGGGGCTCTAATTGATTCCATCGCAGCCATTAGCGCATTAAAACAACAAAAAATTGGCGCTCTGGGTATGGATGTTTACGAGAATGAACGCGATCTCTTCTTTGAAGATAAATCTAATGACGTGATTCAGGATGATATTTTTCGTCGCTTGTCTTCATGTCATAACGTGCTGTTTACCGGTCATCAGGCATTTCTGACAGAAGAAGCCTTAACCAGTATCAGTGAAACTACGCTGAGAAATATCCAGCAATTAATCAATGGGAAAAATTGCCCAAATATTGTTAGTAAGTACCCTTAAAATAATATATAGGAGATAAACATGAAAAAAATACTACCTTTGGCAACAGCAACTTTATTGTTAGCCACATTCCAAGCGTCTGCGGTAGAAAACGTGTCAATTGATGATTTACAACGTCACAAATTTATTCTGGTGAGCGTTAATGGCGAAGGCGTGAAAAATCAAGATGGTCGCGTACCAACCATTGAATTCGGGGAAAAAATGCACATTTCTGGTTCCATGTGTAATCTCTTTATGGGTCAAGGTAAACTGAAAAATGGTGTACTGACCGTTAAAAACCTAGCCAGCACTCAGATGCTTTGCTCTGATGAAAAATTAAATAGATGGGATTACCTGATTGGTCAAGTGTTAGCAGATGGCGTTAAAGTGAAGTTGAAAGATCAAAAACTGACACTATCTCACCCCGACAATACATTGGTTTATAAAGTTCAGTAATCAAAAAAATCATTTATAAAGTTAGCATTAAACATTTAGCAGAATGAAATTCCTTGAATGGACTCAAGATTAAACTCTGCTTATCCAAATGTTTTATGTTTTAGGTGCCGGGAATTATTCTCCGGCACTTCCAGATATAATATCTAAGCAATAAATTTACCGCCGATATTAAACTTTTAAACATTATAGGAGAACCAAAATCGACATAAATAAATATAGATAATATAACTTATTTTTAACTTATTCCTTCCAACTTAAATAAAGAGTTTTACACTTTTTACATTTAATAGATAGTTTACTAACTAAATAAAAGGAAATAATTTATGTCCAATATTGCACTGACTGATATTCAATTTATCGACCTCATGAACGAAATGCGCCAACACGCAAAACGGATGTTAAATGATTCTAAAATTGAACCATTTATGCCATCGACACCTGAACTCCAGGCATATGCAAATATGCTTGGGGAACAATATGAAAGCATAGATATTACCGAAAATAAGGAAATAGATGGTATTATTGATGAATTGAAAGATTCTGTGAAATCTGGTGCTAATTCAACAACAAACGTTTCTAAGGCAAGTGTAACTGATAGCACACAGAAATATCAGAAAGCGATTATCGCTGATCCAGACAACGCAGACCAAGACTGGATCGATAACATGAACAAATCTCGTCAAAGAACTAAAGATGAGAACAACAGACAAATTGATACAAGTTACGATAAAGCCATTCAATTTGGGTTACAATTTCCTAACTCTAGAGCAGCAATACAAAGTTTTATGGAAAAAACTAATGCATTCTTCTCCAGTTTATTTGGCAGACTTTCAAATTTTATACTTGATGCAGCCAGGCAACTCTCTGAATGGATAAGCAGAGCGTGGGAATCAATTAAATCGTTCTATGATAAAATTAATGTTTGGATTTCCGGTGCATTTTAATTAATTGATAATGGTTCGAGTTAGTTCGAACCATTATATTCACCTCAGATATAACCTGGGGAAATTAATTACTTATTAGGCAGTTTGATCCTGGAAATAATTGCCAGTCTATCCATATAATATTCCACATTACCCCACAACCAACTCTGCTCTTTACTAACATCATCTTCAGCTAAAATATTTCTTAATTCACAAGTCATAACGTCATAGCCGTAAACATAAAGCCCAAACTGTAACGCCTCATACATTCTGGCTTGCCAAAAAGAGGTGCCTTCTATTATTTGACTCATATTTGAAGCAACAACATCATAGGTTTTAATCAGATAGTGGAAAAAGATTTTAGCGGCCAAATCACTTAATGCCGCTTTATGTTGTGGCTTCCTCGTTCGCCACACAAGTATCTGCGAAGCGAGACGACAGCTAAGCACCAAGTCACTTATTATTATAACTTTGTTGTAATAAACGACTTCTTTTGTTTCGTCACTAAGTAGCGCTAATTCAAAGTAGGGCTCATCTATATCATCCAAATCTAGCCTGTTATCAACCCTGATCAACCGGTAACCTGGTGGAAAAATGAGTTCATCCACATCATGCACAATATTAGTACCAGAGGAATCAAGAGCATCATACAGAACACGATTGAACTCTAACTCACTCAATTGGATGAAATCATTGGTAATCTTTTCTATGTTTCCCACATGTATTGGCATACTTTATGCCTCCTATAATAGACCACAGGTTCAATTACCTAATGGTAATAGTATAGATGCAATTATATACAATCAACCTTTAGTTCATTTTTGGTGGATATGCCTACTGGTTAACTTAGTTCTAGAGCAAGCCCCCAACTTAGGAAACACAGAAAATAATTTATTAAATTATAGTTAGTTACATCATTATCAAGGTTTATTAATAATATGGTCTTCCCATTCCACAACATCAATTTCCCGTACAGCGATATGCCTAACAGAAATTCTTTCGCTATGCATTGCTGATTTAGAACCTTTAATCAGAGGATGCCACGGTAATAATGGCTTCCCTTCTTCAAGCAAACGATATGCACAAGTTATTGGTAACCATGCAAAAGTCGGCAAATTATGACGGGTTAATTTGATACAATCCGGTTCATATCTGAAACGATCTTCGTAATTTTTGCATTGGCACGTTTTTATATTGAGTTGATTGCAAGCAACATTAGTAAAATAAATTTCATCGGTATCATCATCCATCAATTTATGTAAGCAACACTGCCCACAACCATCACATAATGACTCCCATTCTTCATCCGTCATCTGATCTAAGGTTTTTACCTGCCAGAAAGGTTGAGACATAACTCTACTATTCCTTATATTATTCAAATCACCCTGGTAGTGAGTGAATTATCATTCAGAGTAACCTTTAGCACATCACCGGGTTTCAGTGCTCCAACACCTTCCGGTGTACCAGTGAGAATGACATCTCCCGGCCGCAAAGTGAAAAAGTGCGACATATGGCTGATCAGGGAAACAATGGGTGTCAACATATCGTTACTATTACCGTTCTGCCGTAGCTCATTATTGACCGTCAGTGAAAACTGGACATTCCGCGGATCACCAAAATGACTTATTCGAATAAACCCAGATATCGGGCAAGAGCCATCAAACGCCTTACTTTTTTCCCACGGTTGACCCGCTTTCTTGAATTTAGATTGCAAATCACGCAAGGTGAGATCCAATGCAACAGCAAAACCCGCGATAGCGGCGCCAACTCGCTCTTCATTTGCTTGTTTCAACGGCGTACCAATCAGTACAGCCAGTTCAACTTCATGATGAACAACACCAAAATCCTTTGGAATTGCAATTGGCTGATGTATATCACACAGTGCAGTTTCCGGCTTAATAAAAATGACTGGCTCTTCCGCTGGCTGAGATCCCATCTCTTTAATATGTTTAGCGTAATTACTACCAACGCAAACCACTTTATTGACAGGAAGATCCAGTAATGCCCCCTGCCAGTCTCTGTGTTGATACATATTCGTTTCTCACTCTGGTTTATTAGGCAACATACCCATAATTATAGCACTTAGATTCTTCTTATTTTTCCATCTGGTTCAGATGTGCATTCATTAAATTTTCAACCGGAGGGGGGATTTGCAGGTAAAAACCCTGCTCAATTAACGATATTTTTACCTTTTCGATATCGGCACCTGCCAGTTTTTTTCTGTCTGCCAGAGAGATCGTCATTGTATATTGGGGCTGTCCAAAACTTTTCAGTAACTCTTCGGGAACGCGAGAGAAATTATCTCTTTTTTCAAAATAAAGATATGTTTGCTCCCTTTTCGGACTGCTGTAGATCGTACAAATCATTATAATAAACTCTTTTAAATTCAGGTCACAACTTGCTTGAATAATTCAGTAATTATAACATGTTTATTGTATTTCTAAATATCGTATCCCAGGGGATGTTCTGGGGGGATCTCAAATTTGCTGAATCTGAGTCAGGCAGGATAGATGTCACAGTCGCCAATTGAGCTAAAAGGCAGTAATTTTACGCTTTCGGTTGTTCATTTACACAATGACCAACCAGAAATCATTCTACAGGCCCTACAGGAAAAAGTGGAACAAGCACCGGATTTCCTGAAAAATGCGCCTGTTGTCATTAATATCTCCGCTCTGCCGGCAAGCGCTGATCTGAAAGCACTGCATTACGCTATTGATTCAGCGGGATTCCGTATTGTCGGAATAAGTGGTTGTCGTGATGAGCAACAACGCAGGGCGGTAATAAAAGCATCCTTACCACTACTAAGTGAAGGAAAAAAACAAAAAACCTCGGCAAAGGAAGATAAACCGGCTGAACCCGCGATTAAAAAAACCCGTGTAATTAATTTACCTGTTCGCTCAGGTCAAAGGATTTATGCCCAAGGCAGTGATCTTATTGTTACCAGTAATGTAAGCGCCGGTGCCGAATTGATTGCAGACGGCAATATTCACATCTACGGTATGATGCGTGGTCGGGCATTAGCTGGTGCATCCGGTGATCAGGAGTGCCTGGTTTTTTGCACCCATTTAAACGCTGAACTTGTCTCTATCGCAGGGCAATATTGGCTCGGCGATAAAATCCCAACTGAATTAGCAGGAAAAGCCGCAAAACTTAGCCTGGTAAATAATGAATTAACTATTGAACCTTTAATCTAGCCCTTTTAATAAGGAATCACTTCATGGCACGCATTATTGTTGTTACATCAGGTAAAGGTGGCGTTGGCAAAACCACTTCAAGCGCGGCCATTGCTACCGGCCTTGCTCAAAGAGGTAAAAAGACCGTCGTTATCGATTTTGACATCGGCCTGCGTAACCTCGATCTGATTATGGGATGTGAACGCCGCGTAGTTTATGACTTCGTGAACGTTATCCAAGGAGACGTCTCGCTTAATCAGGCATTAATTAAAGATAAACGTACCGAGAATCTTTATATCCTGCCTGCATCACAAACCCGCGATAAAGACGCTCTCACTATTGAAGGCGTTGAGCAAGTTTTAGTTGATCTGGATAAACAAGGTTTCGAGTTTATTATCTGCGACTCCCCAGCAGGGATTGAAAGTGGTGCGTTGATAGCACTCTATTTTGCTGACGAAGCCATTATCACAACAAATCCTGAGGTCTCTTCCGTACGTGATTCAGACCGTATTCTGGGTATTCTGGCCTCAAAATCTCGACGAGCTGAACGGGGTGAAGATCCCATTAAAGAACATCTGCTATTAACCCGCTATAACCCAGGCCGTGTAAGTCGTGGTGATATGCTGAGTATGGAAGACGTTCTGGAAATTTTATGCATTCCTTTAATCGGTGTTATTCCAGAAGATCAATCTGTACTGCGTTCATCTAACCAAGGGGAACCAGTCATTCTGGATACAGAATCTGATGCAGGAAAAGCGTATACAGATACTGTTGAACGTTTATTAGGGGAAGAACGTCCTTTCCGCTTCATTGAAGAAGAGAAAAAAGGCTTCTTAAAACGCCTGTTTGGGGGATAAAACATGGCCTTGCTAGATTTCTTTCTGTCGAGAAAAAAAACGACAGCCAATATCGCTAAAGAGCGGCTGCAAATCATCGTGGCAGAGCGTCGCCGCGGTGATTCTGAACCTGCTTATCTGCCTGATATGAAACGGGATATCTTGGCAGTAATCTGTAAGTATATACAGGTCGATCCAGATATGCTCTCTGTACAATTTGAGCAGAAAGGTGATGATATTTCCGTCCTGGAGCTGAATATAACATTACCTGAGGTAGAAGAACCTCAAAAATAACGCGGGTAAACAGTGCTGTTTTATCACTACCGCCATCGAAGTAACCACAAACGAATTATGTGGCAATCTGAGATGGGGAACCCCTAACCGGGAACCCCTTCTCATGCTTTAGACTGCCGTCAGGCTAAGGCTCTGATATGGGTTAATCAGGATAGTTCGCCAGAATCGCTGAGACTGGCTCAGCCAGCAACTCTCCCCGCCACCCACTAAGCAGTTCAGGTTTGCCATTTAATTGTTTCAATTTCCAGTGAACACTGAGTAATTGATTAATCTGACGACGAGATGCCAATAATTCAGAATTAAATCTATGCTGCTCACTTACCTGATGGATCAGCGCTTTAATATCCTTAAATGCTTTACGATAACCAGGTTGATCAATCAGATTCGTCATTGGCGGCGGGCATTCACTTTCTGGAATATTTCCACTTTCAGCGACCATTGCCAATAGGCGACGACCATGACAACGAATCTCCTGCCCGCTTAGCCCTAACGCACCCAACTCTGCCAAAGAAGTTGGCATGTAACGCGCTACCTGCCATAGGTTTTCTTCACGAATGACGAAGTTCACGGCTAAATCGCGTTCTCTGGCCTGACTCAAACGCCATGCGGCCAGTTTTTTCAAACACGCAAGCTGTTGGGGACGTAATTGACAGATATTGCCTATCTGTTTATAAGCACATTCCGGCGCCAATATCTCTTTACGGCGTCGACAGATAAGTTGACACTCACCCGTCGCAGCCTCCATATATCCAGCCTGCTCTGTTGCAGTCATTAGGATATCCGCTAAAGGCAACAGATAATAAACATCCGCGGCTGCATATTCGCACTGTTTTTCACTTAACGGACGGGCAAGCCAATCAGTGCGGGATTCGCTTTTATCCAGCTCGACATGGATATATTCAGCCACCAGCGCGGCAAAGCCACATGAAAGCGGGTGCCCAATAAAAGCCGCCAAGACCTGAGTGTCAATCATCGGTTCCGGCAAGCATTGAAAAGCATTCAGAAAAACTTCCAAATCTTCACTGCCTGCATGTAACAGCTTCAATATTTGAGGATGAGTAATTAACTCACGGAAAGGTTGCCAGTTGGTGATATTAAGTGGATCAATCAGAGAAAGTTGTTCGCCATCATACAGTTGTATCAAACCTAATTGTGGGTAATACGTCCGTGTGCGTACAAATTCAGTATCCAATGCTACTTTTGAGTATTTTTTTGCCCCTTCGCAAACTTGCTGCAACTGAGCATCTGTGGTGATCAACTGATAATTCAAAACATAGTTCTCTTAGCCATTCATGGAATAAGCACGACAACGCCGGCTAATACCGGCGTTGTCGTGCTTATCAATATTATGAAGAGGAGCTCAGGCTATAGCTACATTCCTGACCTTTTCCTCTTCATCACGCAGTTCCCTACGAAGAATTTTACCTACATTAGACTTAGGTAATTCATCCCGGAACTCAATGATCTTTGGTACTTTATACCCTGTTAGATAACGACGACAATGGGTTTTAAGTTCATCCTCGGTCAAACTAGGATCTATCCGAACCACAAATACTTTGACAGTTTCACCGGAACTTTCGCTTGATACCCCTATTGCTGCTGACTCTAGCACTTTAGGGTGAGCTGATACAACATCTTCAACTTCATTAGGATACACATTGAAACCAGAAACCAAAATCATATCTTTTTTACGATCTACGATACGAATGAAACCTTGTTCATTAATATTCGCAATATCACCCGTTGCTACCCAACCATCTTTCAACACTTCTTCTGTTGCATCAGGACGATTCCAATAACCAACCATCACCTGTGGGCCACGTATCCACAATTCTCCCTGCTGGCCCATCTCTACCTCATTACCATCATCACCCATAAGTTTGATTTCCGTTGAAGAGACCGGGAAACCAATACTGCCAGTGTAATGTTTCGAATTATAAGGATTACAGGAAACCAAAGGTGAACATTCTGTCAGACCATAACCTTCAAGCAGATTGGTGCCTGTCACTTTTGCCCATTTCTCAGCAACCGCTTTCTGTACCGGCATACCACCACCAACAACCAGACGCAGTGTAGAAAAATCAAGCTTCTTAAATTCTTCATTATTCAACCAAGCATTGAACAATGTATTTACCCCGGTGACAGAAGTGAACGGATAACGACCTAATTCTTTAGCTGTACCCGTAATATCACGCGGGTTAGTGATCAGAAGATTGCACCCACCCAAGTAAATAAGTAACAAGCAATTTACCATTAACGCAAATATGTGATAAAGAGGCAACGCCGTAACAATCAGCTCTTGGCCTACACGTAATAATGGAGAATAAACCGCTTTTGCCTGTTCAAGATTTGCCAAAATATTACGGTGAGTCAGCATAGCCCCCTTAGCTACGCCAGTGGTGCCACCAGTATATTGCAGAAAAGCCAAATCATTACCGTTAATTTCTGGTTTTACATATTGCATGCGATAACCTTTCTGTATCGCACAACGAAATGAAATGGCATCAGGCAGATTATACTTCGGTACCAGCCGTTTAACATATTTCACCGCAAAATCAACCAACGTACCTTTAGGACGAGATAGTTGGTCCCCCATACGCGTCAAAATAACATGCTTAACTTTAGTATTAAAAACGATCTTTTCCAATGTATGGGCAAAATTGGAGACGATCACAATAGCGGAAGTGCCGCTGTCATTAAGCTGATGTTCAAGCTCACGTGGCGTATACAGCGGGTTGACATTTACGACAATCATACCTGCACGTAGAACACCAAACAGTGCAACGGGATATTGCAGCAGGTTTGGCATCATCAGCGCAACGCGATCTCCTTTACTTAATCCCAAACCATTTTGCAAATATGCTGCAAATGCCCGACTACGCTCTTCCAACTTACGAAAGGTCATAATCTCACCCATATTGATAAATGCAGGTTGATCCGCATAGTGCGCTACGGCATTTTCAAACATCTCAACCAATGATGCATAACGATCCGGGTCAATTTCCGCAGGAACATCCGCCGGATAATGTTTTAGCCAGACTTTCTCCAAGGTAGTACTCCTGAAATTTTAATTGCTATGTTATCACTCGCCTAATAAATAACGCACGCTTTGATTTAACAAATTATTAACTCAGCGTACCAGTTTAAAAAAGAAACATTGTTCAGGTTGAGATACACATCACTAATTTCACGTTAATCCTGATACATAAAAACAAAGAGAACTGTGTTGTCTGTAAATTATTTTTATTTATCAGTATATTATTGCAAAAGTTAATATTTAACTTTGTAGCTATTGATTATACATTGACCTACTTATTTTTTGCTTAAGATAGCATTTTTGAAATAGCATTTATTGCTTTCGTCTATTCCAATGCATTATTAAAAAACCAATGGTAATAAAAAATTATTATAAATAACATTACGGTCAGAAGAGCAACCTATAAAGATAGTGCTACTATCAGCGACATAGAGCGCCAAGCTGTGTCCCTTTTTCCAGAAGAACTCTTACCAAAAGTACTCGGTGATCAAACCCTACCCGCGTATGAAATTGACTATTCCTAATGAACTACAGAAAATTCTAGTAGAAGAGATGACTGCGGGTTTGGGCACAAGAATTGCGATGAAATTAACGATCAATCCAAATATATACCCTATGGATTTCAAGATGCATCGCGACGGCCAGGGAGCGAATCCCCGGGAGCATAGAGAACTATGTGACCGGGGTGAGTGAGTGCAGCCAACAAAGAGGCAACTTGAAAGATGACGGGTATAGATAGGAAATAACAGATGAATTACCGCCACATATTATTGCGGCGGCTCAAACTGGAAAGAAAGTTACAATGTCACAAAGTGTATATCAACAATCCCGATTGAAATAACTCTATCTGGTCAAAATAGTCTCAACCGGTGTGGGGTCGGGGTAATACCAATTCCATCCCCAACCTGAATAATATGGATAGCCATAATAATTCCAAGGCCCCGGACCATAAGGCATTAATACTCGCTGAACAACTTTCCAGCGTTGATAACCCATTGCATTAATCACAACATAAGCGTAATCCGCACA
The DNA here is from genome assembly GCF_042879335.1 of Photorhabdus sp. RM96S. Lineage (NCBI taxonomy): Bacteria > Pseudomonadati > Pseudomonadota > Gammaproteobacteria > Enterobacterales > Morganellaceae > Photorhabdus > Photorhabdus sp. RM96S. Next base: position 70,655 of record NZ_JBHFKT010000005.1, read on the forward strand.
ACCAATTTTTCCCTTTTTTAATCCCACTATCGGACCTACGACAGTGACGTAATTTCCTTTAAAATCGTCAGGATCAAGGAAATCATTAACATAAACATAGATACGGCCAAGGGAAGGCTCATCTAATTCTGGACTGGCATCCGATGCTAATGGCAATGACGATATTTCCAGACGAGTACGGTGATTTTCATTTACTACATCAAGTACCTTGCCGCCGAATCGCCCTTCCTGCCCGATAAACAGCTCAGGCGTACTCTTAACAGAAAGCAGATCTTGAACAGGCGTTGGTGACGTTCCTTTTATTGAATCAGGAACGGTGATACAGCCTGTAAGCATTACAGCGCCTAATAAGATTAGCGCGTTAATACTCGTCCGGTAGTTTATTACTCTTAACATAACCACCTTCTCCTGAAAATTGTCCCAATCATGATGCTTAAAATAACTCTGTCTATTATTTGATACTTTCTTTTACTACAAGTTTCATCAATAGATACTTAACGGCCCGGTAATTTTTTCCAAGTAACTTCATTACGCAAGTATACCGGTTCAGCATGTTCTACGGCCGTCACCTCACCGTTTTGCCACATCTGTATTGCCAGAGGTAACATATCTTCAGCATGAGGTAATGTGATACTACTATCAGTTAGCGTCAAATGACTTGTCATCAACTGAGGATAAGCCTGCCAGCCAGTACCAGCAGCCACCCAATCGCCACTTAATGAAGCCATGAATGCCTGTACCTGTTCCGGTTTCAACACTGCTTCTGTTTCACTTCCTTGCCATTCACCTTGCTGATTACGGATATATTGCCCCCAGTAAACTTCTCCCATCCGGGCATCAATGGCGGTTAATACCTGAGTTGCACCTAGCAGACGAAAAACACCTTGCGCCATTGCATTGAGCGTTGACACACCAATCACCGGCAGTTCAGCCCCCAGTGCCAAGCCCTGAGCAATACCAACACCAATACGTACACCGGTAAAACTACCCGGTCCACGGCCAAAAGCTAAAGCGTCAAGCTGTTGTAAACTCATCCCCGCTTCTGCCAGAACAGATTGAACCATAGGTAAAATACGTTGCGTGTGTTCACGTGGAGAAATTTCAAACTGTGCCAAAACGGCACCATCATTCCAAAGAGCAACAGAACAGGCTTCCGTTGCAGTATCAATAGCCAGAATTCGTACAGGCATGCCTTAAGCACCTCGGCAAGAAATATATACCCGTCATCTTTCAAGTTGCCTCTTTGTTGGCGGCACTCGCTCACCCCGGTCACATAGTTACCTATGCTCCCGGGGATTCGCTCCCTTGCCGTCGCGATGCATCTTGAAATCCATAGGGTATAATCCAAAATTAAGGTGCTATTTTATCATAACCCAGTCGATTTTACCCAGATTGCCGGGCTTGCAAGAAAGCGACCGCTTTCGTTAAATCTCGGGTTCGTGGTGAAGGTGGTAAACTATTCAAAAACACCTCACCATATGGACGCATAACTAAACGATTATCACAAATGACAACAACACCATAATCATCAATATCACGAATAAGCCGCCCGACACCCTGTTTCAGACTAATCACCGCATCCGGCAACTGAACTTCATTAAATGCATCACCACCTCTAAGTTGGCAATCTTCAATACGGGCTTTTAGCAGTGGATCATCCGGTGCCGTAAAGGGCAATTTATCGATAATGACACAGGAAAGCACCTCGCCGCGCACATCGACACCTTCCCAAAAACTGCTGGTTGCCACCAATAAAGCGTTGCCGGCGGCAATAAATTGCGAAAGTAGCTGACCTTTGCTGGTTTCACCTTGAACCAAAACCGGCAATGTCATGTTGGCACGGAACGATTCAGCCAGACTTCGCATCATCTGGTGTGAAGTACATAAAAAGAAACATCGACCTTTATTAGCTTCAATGAGTGGCTTGAGCATCTCTGCCAACCATTTTGCACTACCAAGCTGATTTGGTGATGGTAGATGACGGGGAACACAAAGTAGTGTCTGACTTTGATAATCAAATGGACTTGGCAGTAATAACGTTTTCGCCTCTTTTAAACCTAGTCGTTCAGTGAAATGGGAAAGTTGCTCGTTAACAGAGAGTGTCGCTGAGGTAAACACCCAACAACCAGATTGCTCATTAATTATCTCACTAAATTTGTCGGCAACAGACAGCGGTGTGAGTGCTAAAAGAAAATGACGACCATAACTTTCAAACCAATAGCTATAACCGGGAATAGTCACCTCTTTCAAGCGCTTAAGACGATTACGATAAATTGTTGCCCTTTCAAATGCCGCATCCAACATGACTGAACGCCCTAAAGATAATTTTATCACGTCATAACAAAGCTCAAGCGCATCATCAAGCAATACTAATGCTCGCTGGACTTGCGGATTTTGCAATAACTCCCGCAAATTACCCCGATAACCATTCTCTCCCAACGCTAGCCGGAAATCTTGTGTACTCTGACTCAGACGATCTGCGCTCTTTTGTAATTGAACTTGATCTCGAACTTCCGTGCGATACGCCATAGTGATATCTCTTGAGAGATCCATCAGTTGGCGGCTACTTAATTGCTGACCAAAATATTGACTAGCAATATCAGGGACTTGATGTGCCTCATCAAATATCTTGACTTCTGCTTGCGGGATCAACTCACCAAATCCCGTTTCTTTCACCACCATATCCGCCATAAACAGATGATGGTTAACAACGATAACATCTGCCTCCATTGCCCGACGGCGGGCTTTGAGTACAAAGCATTCCTGATAACGTGGGCAATCACTGCCAAGGCAGTTATCGTTCGTACTGGTGACCAACGGCCAAACCTGGCTATCTTCCGCCACTTGGTGACAAGTACTGACATCACCCTCTTCAGTTTGTGACGACCAGCCTCTTAGCCGAACAATATCTGACAGAATTTCTGCTTCCAATTGCCCGCCCCCAAAAGAGTGCTGTTCCAACCGTTCCAAGCACAGATAATTCGCGCGACCTTTCAACAACGCCAATTTACCGGTGAAATTAATTGCTTCAGCGACTGTCGGTAAATCACGATTATAGAGCTGATCCTGTAATGCCTTAGAACCGGTGGAAATGATAACTTTCTGCCCAGAACGCAACGCGGGTGCTAAATAGGCAAATGTCTTACCTGTTCCCGTGCCTGCTTCTACAACCAATTGTTGATGGTTTTTAATCGCACACTCAATAGCCACTGCCATTTCTCTTTGAGCATCACGGGGTTTAAAACCTGTTATTGCTTTAGCAAGGGCACCATTTTTCGCAAAATCGTCTGACACAAACCGTCTCTTTCAATAGAATGGATGGAGATTATGCCAATAGTATGTTCTGATCACCACCCAAAATCAGGCAGATAGTTATTCACAGGAAGAAGTATCCATGACAATTGAACGTATTTATCCACAGGATCGCTGGTCTGAAGCGGTAGTTTACAATAAAACCATTTACTACACTGCCGTACCGGAAAATCTGGATGGTGATATTACTGAGCAAACAGCGAATACGTTGGCCGCTATTGATACCATGTTACAGCGTCTCGGTTCTGATAAAAGCAAAATTATTGACGCTACTATTTTTCTGGCTGATGGAAAAGAGTTTGCTGGCATGAATGCCGCCTGGGATGCATGGGTTGTTGCAGGAAGCGCACCTGTACGCTGCACAGTTGAAGCTAAGCTAATGAATCCCAAATACAAAGTCGAGATAAAAGTTATCGCAGGTATTTAATATTAATTTGGGATATTCTCTATCGCCTACATTTATATTTTAATTATATGGAGGTTATTCAGAATATCCCAATATACCCGTTATCTTTCAAGTTGCCTCTTTGTTGGCTGCACTCACTCACCCCGGTCACATCGTTATCTATGCTCCCGGGGATTCGTTCCCTTGCCGCCGCGATGCACCTTGAAATCCATAGGGTATAGGTGTTATTAATATAGGTAAGATATGATTTCCCCTGTTAATTTAGTTGCAATAACATTTTAAAATAAAATATTAATCGATATTTTCATGAACTACATTATCCATTGTTCCAAGTGGAATATTATATACCCAACATTTCTAACCTTCCTCCTATGCCTTTGCCTTGAACTATAAGATGACCATTATAATGATCATCTAATGTTGACATTCTTATTTTGATAAACCATGATAATGACTATTATAGTGGTCATTAATGGCCTTAATGACCATTATAATGGTCATAAGGAGGGAATATGTTAAAACATAGAGCCTATTCAAAATTCTCTAAAGAAGCAGTCATGTTACTCGGAGAACAAATCAAGTTAGGTAGAAAACGGCGCCATTGGTCAGAAAAGAATTTGGCAGAACGTGCTGGTATATCCAGAACCACACTGCAAAAAATTGAAAGCGGAGATATGGGTTGCTCTATAGGATTAGCATTTGAGCTAGCTAACCTTGTAGGTATCAACTTGTTTGACAGCGATAAGCTTCCTATCTCAGCACGTATAGAACAAACGAGAGATAAGCTAGTTTTGTTACCACAACGTATTCAGGAAAAAGAGAGAGAAGTGTACGATGATTTCTAACAACAAAGAAGCTTATGTCTGGATATGGTTACCAGAACAAACTGAGCCAGTGGTGGCTGGCCGCCTAGAAGAATTTAATGGCCGCATTTTATTTAACTATGGTAAAAGTTTGGAAACTGCGCATAATTTTAATATTTCAGAGAAAAAAGCAAAAGAAATCTTTAATAAACAAATATCAATAATCCAAGATAATTGGAACAGTATCTGTGAAGAAGCTGAATTAAGTGAAATAGATAAAAAGTTGCTCTAGCATAGACAATTTTTAAATCCATTTTCTATAGCTTTTTGAGAATTTTAAGAGCCTGTATACCCTATGGATTTCAAGTTGCATCGCGGCGGCAAGGGAACGAATCCCCGGGAGCATAGATAACGATGTGACCGGGGTGAGTGAGTGCAGCCAACAAAGAGGCAGCTTGAAAGATGACGGGTATATATAAACTTATTATAAATCAATCTTACAGGCCAAAACACCTACTTTAGTAATGGCCCATTTTAGGAATAATTTTAAATTAGACTATTTTTAATTCGTAGATAAACCTTCGATGACTAAGTGTAATAAAATAATTTCCAATATTACTTATCACAAATCGCATTAATTTCATCTGGCAGAGTTAACTCACCAAATGGACTTTCTATTTATTTACCTTTTCAATGTTGAATTATACTTATGCGTCGTCCATACTTTCTAATAAGCACATCAGTGTCTGGTCACTGTTTAGTGAATATAAACATGGCCTAATCTTCAATAACTTTTATCACTTGGTATGGAGCATGTTATGGATGTTTGTTCAGGTTGTCATGATTCCCTTCATGATTCCGTTGTTGCGGAAGTAGAAGGCAAGATCTATAAAAGTTGCCCATGTTGTTCCGCCTCAATGGGTCAACATGTTTTTTATCACTATGAAGACTTTGGTATGAGGGATATGGGTGATGGCCGCTATATTGTTCAATCTTGGTGTCCTGGTTGTCGAGTAAAAGATGGTCATAAACCAGACGTCTGTTTTACCTGCTAAAAGTCACTTATATACCCTATGGATTTCAAGATGGATCGCGATGGCAAGGGAGCAAATCCCCGGGAGCATAGATAACTATGTGACCGGGGTGAGTGAGTGCAGCCAACAAAGAGGCAACTTGAAAGATAACGGGTATATTCGTATCTGCTGGTTATTATGCAAAATAGTTGCTAGTTGCATGCCAGCAAATAATATAAGAAATAAACAATAAAATTCGTTAGTTAAAAACCTAAACGCCAATAACGTATCTTTGTCCTGACTTTAAAAATTAATATGGCTTAAGCCATCTTGATCATCATTACACCCAACAGCAACAAGGCAATTCCACCCCAACCTTTACAATTCAAACGCTGATTAAACATAATCCAGCCAGCAGCAACTGTCGCGATAATACCGAAAGCACCCCATAAGGCATAAGCAACGGAAAGCTCAATTCCCTTCACTGCCTGAGCAAGCGCACTGAACGCCCCAAGAACAGTAATAAGCGAAAGAATACCCATCCAAGGACGTCTAAAACCATCAGAAATTTTCAGTAAAATATTCGCTAAAATATCCAACGCTATAGCAAGGAATAAGAACGCCGCATGCCACCATTCAAATTGTTGCAACATGTTATGCCTCCTTTATTTTACCGTTTTTGGTTGTTGCGACACTGACAGCCTTATTTGCCATCTGCTTCACTACCTCTGCCGATTTTTTGACTGCGGCTTTTCTAGTACCAGATTTAATCAACATAATCCCTGTTATCAGCAGAACCAATCCCCCTACTTTCATCAATGACAGTGATTCATCAAACCACATGACACTAAAAACAGTAATAAATAGAATACCAACCCCTTCCCACAAAGCATACGCAACGCCCAGTGCCACTTTTTTCACCGCCATTGCCAACAAGATATAGGATGTGGCGATCATGATGTACATAACGGCCATGCCAACTACACCACCGGAAACGCTGGCATGTTTCATCGATAAGGTACCGATAACTTCGGTAATAATTGCCATTGCAAGGAACAACCAATAAATCATTTTCTTTCTCCCGACCACGCAAATACGCACGTCAAGACGCAGCTATAAATAACCTAAACCCACCCATATATAAGATGAGAAATAATAACCTGCGTTTTTGACGAAACAGAAATACCGGTTGAAAACCGGTTAACAGGAGTCAGACGCTATAATGAACTGCACCAGTAATGCTCACTGGATAAAATGGCAGAAAGGAAAAGCATGTGAGTGGAACTTTGAAACTTGACGCTTTTGGCGCTGTTCATGATATTTCATTCCTTCATCGCACCGATATTCTGCGCGATATACTAAGAATCCTCATAAATAAATAGTGTTAATTTTCTTAGTACTTCTACCATATAAGATAATAGAAAGCAACCACCAAATCTCATTTATTTTTTTATCTGATAAACAACGTTGAATAGAAAAACAGAATTGATACTAATATAAGCTGATACCTTCACGATATAACCCAAGCCGCTTATAGCGCGGCTTGAGCTTCAACAGAAAGGTTTGTCAATTATTCAAATTCATTCCACGAACGACCATCGCGGGTGATCATAGCAACAGAAGCAACCGGCCCCCACGTTCCCGCCTGATAAGGCTTAGGCGCATCATTATCCGCCGCCCATGCATTCATAATAGAATCAACCCATTTCCACGCTTCTTCCACTTCATCACGACGAACGAATAGCGCCTGAATACCCCGCATAGCCTCCAGCAGTAACCTCTCATAAGCATCCGCCAATGGAATATGGTTAAACGTTTCAGAAAAACTCAGATCCAGCTTAGTGGTTTGCAGGCGATGCTTGTGTTCCAGTCCTGGGGCTTTGTTCAGCACTTCAATATCAATACCTTCATCCGGTTGCAGACGAATCGTTAGCTTGTTCTGCGGTAGTTGTTGATAAGATTCAGAGAACAAATTCAGCGCGGGCTTTTTAAAATAAACTACCACCTCAGAACATTTCGTTGGTAGACGTTTACCGGTTCTCAGATAGAAAGGAACCCCGGCCCAACGCCAGTCATCAATATCGACACGGATAGAGACAAAAGTTTCCGTCCGGCTGGACTGGTTCGCCCCCTCTTCTTCCAGATACCCAGGTACCTTATGCCCCTGAACAAAACCGGCAGTGTATTGACCTCGTACCGTCTTCTCCCGCACATTCGTGTGATCAATACGGCGCAGAGAACGCAATACTTTTACTTTTTCATCACGGATACGGTCTGTCGTCAGATCTGCCGGAGGAGACATAGCAATCATGGTCAATATTTGCAACAGGTGATTCTGAATCATATCGCGCATCTGTCCGGCTTGGTCAAAATAACCCCAACGGCCTTCAATACCGACTTCTTCAGCTACCGTAATTTGTACATGATCAATTGTCCGGTTATCCCAATTATTCACAAACAGGGAATTGGCAAACCGCAGCGCCAACAGATTCAATACGGTTTCTTTACCCAGATAATGATCAATGCGATAAACCTGACGCTCATTGAAATATTTTGCCACTTCATCATTAATGGCTTTGGATGATTCAAGATCGACCCCTAAAGGCTTTTCCATCACAACTCGATTTGGCTCTTTATTTAGCCCTGCAAGGCCCAACCCGTGACAAACCGAACCAAAAGTACTTGGTGGCATCGCAAAATAATGGATTGCAGGCCGATTCTCCTGCTTAAGAATTGCCTTCAATTTGGCAAAGTCTTCCCTTTGATTAACATCCAGATTGCAGAACGCCAAACGCTCACTCAATGTCTTCCATAATTCTGAATCTAATTTTTCTGGCAAGAATGTATTTAAAGCTTCTTCAACAACCTTGGTATAAGCTGTTTTATCCCAATCAGCCCGGCCAACACCAATAATCCGGGTTTCTGGGTGAATATAACCCGCTTTCTCAAGCTGATAAAGGGAAGGCAATAATTTCCGGCGTGCCAAATCCCCTTTAGCGCCAAAAATGACTAAATCACAAGCCTGAGCTGTAGAAGTAACCGCCATATGTCTCTCCTCGTTGCGGGATATTGTAATTTTGTTACAGCATTAACCAGTAATGTACTCTTTTGACCATGGCGCGTAAACAGCGATAACGAATAACCATCACCTTATGTTAACAATGTGTTTTATCTATGATAAAGATGTGATAAATTTATGTAATTTTGCAACGTTTATGAAAGATAATTACCAATGTGAAAGTTAGACACTTGTCATACTTTTATGAAAAACATTAAATTATTGTAACTTCCTACTGCCAGCTTCAATTTGCTAATAGTATATTTTCATAAAATTTATATAGATTTCTTCTCTGAATGAAATCGTCAAAACCACAGGTAACTGCGTTTTATGAATACACTGGAACGGGTCCAAAACAGTATCGAATTTTTGAGTAAGTCAGAAAAAAAAGTGGCGCAGACAATCCTGGCTTCACCACAAACTGCGATTCATGCCAGTATCGCAACACTGGCAAAAATGGCAGAAGTCAGTGAACCCACGGTTAACCGTTTTTGCCGCCGTCTGGATACTAAAGGTTTTCCCGATTTCAAACTCCATCTAGCCCAAAGTCTTGCCAATGGTACGCCTTATGTAAATCGCAATGTTGAAGAGAGCGATACAGTTAGTGCCTACACCAATAAGATATTTGAATCGGTAATGGCAACTCTGGATACCGTCAAAAACAATTTGGATATTACAGCCATTAACCGAGCTGTTGATTTACTGACTCAAGCCCGGAAAATCTCATTTTTTGGCTTGGGGGCTTCTGCGGCCGTCGCCCATGACGCAATGAATAAATTTTTCCGGTTCAATATTCCCGTTATCTATTTTGATGACATTGTGATGCAACGGATGAGCTGTATTAACAGTGCCGAAGGTGATGTCGTCGTACTCATCTCCCATACCGGCAGAACTAAAAGTTTGGTTGAAGCAGCACAACTTGCGCGAGAAAATGATGCGACAGTTATCGCAATTACCTCCCAAGATTCTCCCCTCGCCCACGAAGCAACGCTCGCCATTCTTCTGGACGTCCCGGAAGATACAGATATTTATATGCCAATGGTCTCAAGAATCGCTCAATTAACTGTTATTGATGTTTTAGCTACGGGTTTTACCCTGCGCCGTGGTTCAAAATTCAGAGATAACTTGAAAAGAGTCAAAGAAGCGCTACGAAATTCACGCTTTGATAAAATTGACTTTCCCCCGACCTGAAAATAGTCCTCTCTCTATTAGGCTGACTCGCAATAATTGCGTAGTCAGCGATCGTTTATAGCCCATTGAGCATTGATAAATAATCTTCACTAGCCAAGTGAAGCGAGAAATTACATAATTATATCAAGAAAATCCTATGTTATTTAGTTAACCTGAGCTTCGCTTAAGAAGGGAACTAAGTGCCTGAGGCACGATTAAAGTTTTTGATAAAGAAAACACGATCATGGAGAACCTCAGGCATGAATAATTTAGATGAAATTTATTGTGAAATCGACGATTTTTGACTTGTCATTTATACTTTACAACATACCCATCCTGGAGTTTCCCCTCTTCCAATTCCAAGTATTGCCAGATTTCAGTAAATGTGACTACCACTTTCCATCATTGCCAGAACTTCCAAGACACTATTAGATTATCGATAAACCGGGAACAAATCGTGATAGGATAGAAATGCGGCAACGGTCATATCAGGATGTGTTGATACGAGTCACAAAAAGCCCCACGATAGTCGCTTACGGCCTTGCCACAGAGGTAAACCACAAAAGTAATCTATAAACAGCCTTGATAGTTGGATTGCCGAAGAGGTTTTTTTACTCGTTTTATAGGATAATTAATAGATTATTGATTATTTTTATATCACAAATACCCATACTCACAGGTCAACGGAGTAAAATATGTCCAGACGGCTCAGAAGAACGAAGATTGTTACTACACTTGGCCCGGCTACCGACCGCGATAATAATCTTGAAAAGATTATTGCTGCGGGTGCAAACGTAGTCCGCCTTAACTTTTCCCACGGTACCGCCGAAGATCATCTCCAGCGCGCCAACAAAATCCGCGAGATCGCAGCCCGCCTGGGGTGCCATGTTGCCATTCTTGGCGATCTTCAAGGACCTAAAATTCGCGTATCAACGTTTAAAGAGGGCAAAATTTTCCTGAATGTCGGAGATAAATTTCTGCTTGATGCCAATCTTGGTAAAGGCGAAGGCGATAAGGAGAAAGTCGGTATCGATTACAAAGGATTACCCACGGATGTTGTACCGGGTGACATTTTGTTGCTGGATGATGGCCGTGTTCAACTGAAAGTATTAACAGTTCAGGGCATGAAAGTATTCACTGAAGTGACAGTGGGTGGCCCGCTATCCAACAATAAGGGCATCAACAAACTGGGCGGTGGATTATCCGCTGAAGCCCTGACCGAAAAAGATAAAGAAGACATTATTACGGCGGCCAGAATTGGCGTTGATTACCTTGCTATCTCTTTCCCCCGCACCGGTGAAGATCTTAACTATGCTCGCCGCCTGGCGCGAGACGCGGGCTGTGAAACGCAGATCGTGGCAAAAGTTGAACGCGCAGAGGCCGTTAGCAGCGATAAAACCATTGATGAAATCATTCTGGCTTCTGATGTCGTCATGGTCGCCCGTGGTGACCTTGGCGTAGAAATCGGTGATCCAGAGTTGGTTGGTGTTCAGAAAAAACTCATTCGCCGGGCCCGCCAACTGAATCGTGTAGTGATTACCGCGACCCAGATGATGGAATCGATGATCACCAACCCAATGCCTACCCGTGCAGAAGTGATGGATGTGGCAAACGCCGTTCTTGACGGCACTGACGCCGTGATGCTCTCCGCTGAAACCGCTGCGGGCCAATACCCTGCCGAAACGGTTGCCGCAATGGCGCGAGTCTGTCTCGGAGCAGAAAAAATGCCCGGACTCAACGTATCGAAACATCGGCTAGACACAATTTTTGACAGTATCGAAGAAGCCATTGCGATGTCTACCATGTACGCAGCAAACCACCTAAATGGGGTTAAAGCCATTATTGCAATGACCGAATCAGGTCGCACCACTCGTATCATGTCTCGCATTAGTTCTGGTCTCCCCATATTCTCTATGTCTCGTCATGAAAAAACCTTAAACCAAACGGCTCTTTACCGTGGTGTAACACCCGTTTATTGCAGCAGTCATACTGACGGTATAACAGCAGCCAATGAAGCAGTTAATCGTCTGCGTGATAAAGGTTATTTGGTTTCCGGCGACCTTGTTCTGGTTACTCAGGGTGATCAGATGGGAACAATTGGCAGTACTAATACCTGCCGTATTCTTGAAGTGGAATAAAACTTTATTACATTTAGCGCCAAGTTTTCGACAATCAGGTTAGAATCAGAAAACTGGCGCACTTTTATTTGAAATCCATAGGGTATAAATCCTTTACCTCAAAAGAATAATTTTAATCTTCTCTAATGTTTTATTATGGAAATATTTCAATTAGATATTATAAAAATATGATGTTAAATTTATTCTTAAAATATTCACCTTAAACATAGCAATAAGAATAAGTTAAATAAATTCTCATTGCCAAAAATTTCTATTTTATTAAAGTCATAGCTGTCCGACATACCAAAAATCGGGACTTACCTCTGCCAAATGATGTCATAAAAAACAACAAAGAATATTGACAATCATTTAATATAGTACTATTAATTAAATACTGATATCAGCATTTTCCATATGGAAATACAATATTTCCTAATAATATATACCCAATGGATTTCAAGATGGATCGCGACGGCAAGGGAGCGAATCCCCGGGAGCATAGATAACGATGTGACCGGGGTGAATGAGTGCAGCCAACAAAGAGGCAATTTGAAAGATAACGGGTATATCTCTATTAGAAGGAAATAGCAGGTTAACTAATTAACCATCTAAAAATAAAGTGGAGATTATCATGCATAATACCTCAACCTATAAAACTCAAGAAGCACTAAATTCCCTTGCTGCATCATTCAAAGAGACCGAACTCTCAATTACTGAAAAAGCACTGAAAGAATTAAGCAGTAAACCAAAGGTCCCTGAGATCACCGCCTGGAACTGGTCAAAGAGCTTCCAAGAGATTTAAAACCTATCCTATCAGGTTATTTTATTTTCCTGAAAAAAAATACCTATTAGGATAAATACTGCATCCGTTCAATTAAAAATTTTTTGAACCTTGACCATAGGGTAATCGTATGAATTTTTTGGGATTACCCTAAATAATTTCATTATGTGAATATAATAATTTTAACAATATAGATAACTGATTTCACCTCCGAAGAAAATTTTGTCTTTTTCGAAAAGAGACAATATACTCATTGGATTAAATTTTTTCATCTCTACATATAAATATAATAGATTTCAGTAACTCAAAAGTGTAAAAATATGAGAAAAAACACATATTGACAGAAAAAAACACTTTAATTGGATCTTCATGTAAGTTATGTGGAATACTCAAAGGCAAGGATATCGGTATCTAAACACGGTACCTCAACATTTATATTAAAACTTGTCCCTATACCCTATAGATTTCAAGATGGATCGAGACGGCAAGGGAGCGAATCCCCGGGAGCATAGATAACGATGTGACCGGGGTGAGTGAGTGTAGCCAACAAAGAGGCAACTTGAAAGATGACGGGTATATACAATAAGGAATAGTAGCCACAAATGAACGCTATTAACATCTCAAAATCCATGAAGCGTTTCAATATTTCAGTATCGATACTCTCAGTGTCAATAGCGATATTAGCCATTTATTTACTCTCCACCGCCTTCTATTCAGATATGCAGGTCGATAACGACTATCAAAACAATAGCAGTTTTTACCGGGTAGAAACGACCTTTAATTTACCTAACGGAGAAAAAGTCAGATCAGCAAAATCACCCTTGCCACTCATAGACGAACTGAGAAAAGATGAGAGAATAAGCCACGTAAACTACTTTTTTAAACTTAATACGACTATTGAATTAAAGGGAAAAAAGATCACTAAAGTTCCAGTGTTTGCGGTAAATGATGAATTCCTGAATACCCTATCTCCCTTTAAGAAAGTGGATACCTCTCTGGGAGCAAATGAGATTTATATCACAGAAGAGTTCAATAACCACTATCTCGGCTTAGAAAAGCCCAAAGGAAAATCCCTCGTTTTAAACAATGAAACCTATATCATCAAAGATATTTTAGAAAGACGTCGCGATTCCAGCCTTAATATTCAAGCTATTATTGCATTTAAACCAACGCTGATTAAAGATTACAATAAAGAACTATTCAATTGGTATGATACCCAGGCTTATGTTTTTATAAAATTTGCTAATGAAAAGGCAATATCTAATCTCAATGCACTACTCAAGCATATTATTGAAACCAAAGCGCCCAATCTTCCAGGCGCGCCATTTACTGCCAGTGAATTTATTCATCTATCACTAAAAAAATTAAAAGATATGCATTATCAAGATGGATTACCTGATGAAATATCTATTGGTTTATCAAAGGAAATAATCTATAGTTCATATATTGCATTCGCGTTTATCTTATTTTCGGCACTCACCAACTACTATAATTTAACTTCTGCGGATTCAGCAGAAAAAAGGGATATCTATCAGTTAAAGAAAGCATTAGGTGCTTCAACTTTCAATATTATAAAAGATTCATTACCTTCTATGCTGATAAGAATCATATTCTCTACCCTTATATTCTTATTGCTTATTATCACAACATTCAATACATCACATTATATCAAAAATATATTTTCCCTATTAGAAATAAAGAGTTTAATATATCTGGGGATATTCTCTATTTTTATCACTTTTATTTTTATTTCATCAATACATTTTTCATTCTCATTACGTTTCTATATTTATCAAAGAAATAGAAAAATGGATATGAGATATGAATCAACACTTGCCTCTTGGTTTAGAAAATCATCATTAGCTATTCAATTACTTGTTTCTGGAGTGTCTATTTATTTAGTCACTGGATTAGCAAATCAATATATTCACCTTGTTGATTTACATACGCCGTATGATAATACCAAGACAATATCGGTAGCAATTAATAACGATAATAGCAAGAAATTAGCGATTAATGAATTAAGCTATAATCTTATCAACCAATACAATACATCAAACATAACCCTAAGTAACTGGCGACCATTTGACATGTCAAGGGAAAATATCACTGTTTACTATTCCGGCCAACAAAACAAGAATAACTATATTTCGTCTAATGTTATTACCGCGGACGAGAATTTTACTAATGTATGGAAAATGAAAATCTTAGCCGGCGGAAATAATCGAGTATATCAAAGTGATAATGCCAATATAGTCAATGCATTAGTCACAAAAGAATTTTTAAAACAGAATGTCATCACTCAATACGATGATATTTTTAATAATTACTATTGGTACATAATGGAGGATAAAAAGATCCAAATTAGATTTATTCAGATTATAGATGATTTTAATTTAGGCGCGGTAGATGAACCTTTTAGACCCATCATTGTTTTCATAAAAAAAGATCACAGCAAATATGCCTCGCTGAATCTAAATGATATTAGTCACCTTGCTCCGGTACTCAAAAAATTATCAGAACAGGGTTTTGATAAAAATGAAATTGATTTAACCAGTGATTTATTTGATGCTTATTATGATAACTATTTAAAAGTAATAAAATTATCATCGGCTGTCGCTATATTTTCCATCCTATTATTAATCATTGCCTGTTTTACTACCAGTATGACTGACTTTAACTCTATGAAAAAAGAATTAAGTATAATGGAGTCCATTGGTGGTTCCATTTATACAAACCTTACTCACTTTTTATCGAAAAGCGTCATCCCTATCATCGCATCAATTTTCGTAGCATATCTATTGGGAAGAACAATTTTAGTTTATCTACTCAATGAATATAGCGTAATTTACACTGACTCTTTTGTATACAGTGCTCTCGCGCTATCTGCTACAATGATATTCACCGTTATTATCATGATCACTACCTATTTGGTGAATTATAGAAAACTCTCTGCTACTAAATTTTTGTGAGATTAATCATGGATATAGAAATTAGAAAAAAAAGAATACATAATAAGGAGAAATTATTAATTCTCATTTTCTTTATCGCTTTTATTTCATTTATCGCCTTTATTATCTATTACGTCACTTCAGCCAAAGAGGCTGTCGTCAATGAAAATGAAGTGACTCAATTTCATGTCAGCAGCAAAGTAGATAGTGATGTTCTGAAAACAAGAGCGGTTGTTGTTCCTAATAAAAGTGTATCTATCTCAACAGAGATTGGCGGAATCGTTACCGATATAATGAAAAAACCATCACAAGATGTTTTAAAGAGTGAAGAAATCGTTAAATTATCTAATTTTAATTTCACATTGAATAATTCTGCAATGTTAGCGGATGTTACAGATAAATTGAATAATTTGATCAATATCAGAATAAATTTGCAATCTGATTACAGGGATATCAATAACAGATTCTTAGAAGCCGATAAAGAGTTGAAAGAGGTAGAAGACAAGTTAAGACGATATCATGATCTTGTACACAAAAATTATGTTTCTAAAGAAACTTTGTCTGATTTAAAGATTAAAAGAGATTACTGGCACGATGTTTATTTATTTTATAAAAAATTGAAAAATGATAAAGATCGTGACATATCAAAGCAATTAAAAGAAATAGACGAATTTGTCGAAAAACAGCGAAAACTTTCTGAAATTATTGAAAATGGTTTTGAACAACTTTCAATAAAATCACCTATAGCCGGTAATATCAGTTCATTAGATTTAATTCTAGGTCAGCGCTTAAAGCCTGGTGATCAAATTGCTATTGTGGATGATTTATCAAGTTTCTATTTTGAATCAGAGATTAACGAATATTATTTAAATAAAATAACCTACCATTCATCTGCCAGCTTAATCTATAACAATGGAAAAATACCTTTGCTTGTGAAGTTAATTTCATCTGAAGTTAATAATGGAACATTCAAAGTTAGATTTGAATTGGAAGATAAGAAAGCCATTAACTTCAAACGGGGGCAATCCGTTGATGTCATCATTAAACTTAATGAAGATCGAAAAATATTCTCCATCCCCTCATCAATGGTCTTTTCTATTGATAATAAGAGCTATGTATTTGTTTACTATCCAGATAAAAAAATTGCTCAACGTATTCAAGTGTCCATCGGGCAGGATACTGGTTCCAATATTGAGATTAAAAATGGTGTTACTGAAGGACAAACGTTAGTGAGCTTTGGTAAAAATAGATTGGTTAATAATGATACCGTAAGGATTGAATAAAATGATTAGCATGATGAATGTCTGTAAATCATATAAAACGAAATTTATTCAAACAAATGTTTTGAATGAAATAAATCTCAATATAGATAAAGGTGAATTTATCTCCATAATGGGCGCATCTGGATCAGGGAAATCAACATTACTCAATGTTATTGGCATGTTTGAAACGATCGATAGCGGTCAATTCACACTGAATAATAGCAATATTTTAACAATGAAATATTCTGAAAAAATATCATTCAGACGAGAATTTATTGGTTATATTTTTCAATCATTCAATTTATTACCCAATCTAACTGTATTTGAAAATATAGAACTACCATTGAAATATAGAGGTTTTTCTAAAAAACAGAGAAAAAATAAAGTATTTGATGCAATAAGTCATTTTGGATTAGAAAACCGAGAAAATCATAAACCGGTACAATTATCTGGCGGACAACAACAACGTGTCGCTATTGCCAGAGCAATGATATCAAATCCCACTATTTTATTGGCTGATGAGCCAACGGGAAATCTGGATAGCATAAATGGTCAAAATATCTTGTCTTCACTGAAAGATCTGAATGAAAACGGCACGACTATTGTTATGGTAACTCATTCCATTGAAGCGGCTGCATTTTCTCACAGAACATTAACCATGAAGGATGGCCATTTACTTGCTTGAGCATAAATAACATGAAGGAGTTCTTTATGGACACAATAATCCCAATAAAACATTTAGATTCAGATGAATCATCGATTCTCAAGAAATCGCCTAAGATTAATTACAGACAGTTGGCTTGCAGAATTATCGGCGAAATCCCGGCTGAAAAGATATTAGATGATGATGAATTGGCTTTATATAATGAGGAGATGGGCATACACTTTAGCCCTGAAATTATTAATGCCAATAAGCTAGTCGTTGTTGTTAAAGCTACCAGGCTTTGCAATTTAAGATGTACTTATTGCCATTCCTGGGCAGAAGGAAAAGGAAATACGTTAACATTCTTCAATTTAATGCGCTCTATTCACCGTTTCCTATCTATACCCAATATAAAGCGGTTCGAATTTGTCTGGCATGGAGGTGAAGTAACTCTATTGAGTGTTAATTATTTTAAAAAACTTATCTGGTTGCAAGAACAATTTAAAAAACCAGATCAAGTCATTACCAATTCTGTACAAACCAATGCGGTCAATATTCCCGAAGATTGGCTGGTATTCCTTAAAGGGATCGGGATGGGGGTAGGTATAAGCGTTGACGGTATTCCAGAAATACACGATAGCAGGAGATTAGATTATAGAGGTAGACCAACATCTCATAAAGTTGCCGCAGGTATGAAGAAATTAAGAAGTTATGGCATCCCTTACGGTGCTCTTGTTGTTGTCGATAGAGATGTTTACGAATCAAATATAGAAAAAATGCTCTCTTATTTTTACAAAATTGGTTTAACGGATATTGAGTTTTTGAATATTGTTCCAGATAACCGTTGTCAACCCGGTGACAATCCTGGAGGAAGTTATATAACTTACCATAATTATATTAATTTCCTTTCCAAGGTTTTCCGTGTTTGGTGGAATGGTTATCAAGATAAAATCAATATTCGTCTGTTTCATGGATTTATTGACAGTATTAAATCATCTCAAAAGAAAATATCAGATTGTTATTGGGCAGGTAATTGCTCTCAGGAAATTATCACTCTGGAACCTAATGGTACTGTATCAGCATGTGACAAATATGTTGGCGCCGAGGGAAATAATTATGGTTCGATTATCGATAACGATCTTGGACATTTATTAGCTAAATCAAACACAAATAAGAATCATCTTAAAGAAGAAATGGAATCATACGAAAAAATGCATCAATGTAAATGGTTTCACTTATGTAATGGTGGATGTCCTCACGATAGAGTGACTAACAGAAAACATAATCCGAATTATAATGACTCATGTTGTGGAACCGGAGGTTTGTTAGAGACAATAAAACAAACCATAGCTGCATAAATGCTATCCTGATATTTTAAGTGCAAATATAAAATGCCTCGTCAAAATACCCCCTAACTATTGGATGCCATATCCAACATTAGGGGGACAATAAAAACTTTCAAACCGTGATAATAACTTTACATCTTTGCGACTAAAATCACAGATCTTCTCTGTTATACGGCCCAATATCACCCGCTTTCCGAGTCTTAAGCAATTTAAGTATCCAGGTGTACTGCTCAGGATTTGGTCGCACTAATTGTTCTAATTCTTCATTCATCCGACGAGCAATAAAAGCATCATCTTTGCCATCAATATCATCCATTGGTGGTCGAATATAAATATCAAGCTGGTGGGTACGGTAATTATAAACCGGAAACAGGGGCACAATAGCGGCACGACAAACCTTCATCAATCTCCCAATTGCCGGTAACGTTGCTTTATAAGTTGCAAAGAAATCGACAAATTCACTGTGCTCCTCACCATGATCTTGATCAGGCAGATAATATCCCCAGAAACCCTGGCGAACAGTGGCGATAAAAGGTTTAATTCCAGCATCACGGGAATGTAAACGACCACCAAATTGACTGCGAGCTTTATTCCACAAATAATCTGATACTGGGTTTTTTTGATGATGAAACATAGCCGCTGCTTTTTGTCCACCCGCCGTCAGCAATATCGCAGGAATATCCACAGCCCAGCCATGAGGAACCATGAAAATAACGTTTTTCCCCTGCTCTTTCAGTTGAAGAATAATCTCTTCCCCATGCCAATGAGTCCGGTTTAACGTTGATTTTGTACCACGTAAACAAAGTTCAGCCAACATAACAAAAGGTTGAGGTGCGGTAGAAAACATCTTATCAATCAATGCCTCACGCTGTTGCTCCGTGAGTTCCGGCATACAGTAACACAGATTTATTCTTGCTCTACGACGTGCTCCTTTCGCAAACCTACCCGCTAGCCAGCCTATTTTAGCTAGCAGAGGATCACGCACTTTAACCGGCAGGTAAGCCAGCCCGGCCAACACACCAATGCCCAGCCATAATCCCCAGTAACGAGGATGCAGGTAAGATTTATGAAATGTCGGCACATAACCAGCTTTACTGTCTTTATCTGTCTCTTTATGCATGAGATAACTCTTTAAAACAAAACGATAATTTGCCATTTTAATACAGGGATCTATATCAACAAATGTCAACATATCTTGTTCTGCAATACAAAACGACAGCGGATGATATCAATCATCCGCTTTAAAGTCTGTTACTAATGAACAATTAAACTCAATCTAACAGAAGCTGAGGCGTTACCTCTTTTATCGTTGCCAGGAATTCTGTGCGTTCTTTACCACTCAAACCTCCAGAACGCGGTAATTTAGCCGTTAATGGGTTTACCGCCTGCTGATTGATCCAGAATTCATAATGCAAATGTGGGCCCGTAGAACGTCCAGTGCTACCGGACAACGCAATACGATCACCCCGTTTTACCTTCTGCCCTGATTTCACCAGCAGCTTTCTCAAGTGCATATAACGCGTGGTATATTGGCGGCCATGGCGAATGGCAATAAAGTTACCTGCTGCTCCATTATATTTGGAGACAATCACCTCACCGTCACCCACCGCCAAAACAGGTGTTCCCACTGGCATGGCAAAATCCACACCTTTATGCGGCGCAACCCGACCAGTGACTGGATTCACACGCCGAGGATTAAATTGGGAAGATACCCGAAATTGCTTGGTGGTTGGAAAACGCAAAAATCCGCGCTCCAGACCGGAACCTTGACGATCATAAAAACGCCCATCTTCCGCCCGGATAGCATAATAATCTTTACCACCACTATTTAGGCGAACACCCAGTAATTGGCTCTGTTCACTGTGACCATCCAACATTTCACGGGACAGCAATACAGAGAAACGATCACCTTCATGTAATTTACGCAAATCAATTTGCCATTGCAGTGCTTTAGTGACTTCACGCGCTTCACTGCTGGTTAAGCCGGCATTTAAAGCACTGCTGGTAAAGTTACTATCAACAACGCCAACGACGACGCTGTTTTTCCACTCCCCTTTCTGAAACTCTTTTGTTTCTTTAAACAGATCGCCTTCACGGGTATAAATGCGCATTTCACGGCGGGAAATACCCCAAGTCAGCGTTTGCAAGTCACCCGCTTCATTGACTGTCCATGACAATGGCTGACCAATGTTCAGTCCCCGTAACGCTTTATGCTGACTCGCGAGTAACGCTACATCAGAAGAGTCGATACCAAATTGGGTCAGAATATTACTGAGGGTGTCACCGTCGGAGACAATATATTCATGCGGAGTTTGAGCCGTAACCTCTGAGTTCGTCTCTTCATCAGGAATACCTTCGTCCGGTAGCTGTTCACTGCTATCTGCAATAATCTCATCACTATTTACGGGAAGATTGATGGCGATGCTGCCGACTGTTGTTTCTTCTTGTTCATGATGATAAGCAATAGGTTGCCACATAGTGACAACCAATGTTGCTACAGTCAGCGAACCCAACATAATTTTATGCGGTCGCGGTAACTCCTTATACACCAGAACGATAGTTTTAACTATCTGTTGCACTCATTGAATTCCTTATTACTTTAATTCAGGCAACCCGCGTACTGTTCCGACAACTGAGTTATAAATTTCATATAGCTGTCCTTATCCAATACGATGCGGCCTCCTAACGGATCTAACGTGCCCATACGCACTCCCGTATCCTTCGCCACAGCATTAATAACGGTCGGCCTGAATTGTGGCTCAGCAAAAATGCAGGTTGCTTTCTGCTCAACCAATTGTGTTCGTATATGATGTAATTTTTGTGCGCCAGGTTGTATTTCAGGATTAATCGTAAAATGTCCTAATGGCGTCAGGCCATAATGCTGCTCGAAATAGCCATAAGCATCGTGAAAAACAAAATACCCCTTACCACGCACCGGCTTAAGGATATTAGCAATATTTTTGTCAGTTTGCGCAAGCTGCGTATTGAATTTACGTAGGTTTACGTCCAGCGCTGCTTTTTTATGCGGATAACGCGCTTGTAATTGGTCATAAATCCCCTGTGCGACCTGTTTTGCTATTTCTGGTGATAACCAGATGTGCATATTATATTCACCATGAGAATGATGTTCATGACCATCTTCATGTTTATGTTGATCCGATTCGGGTAAATCTTCATTATTTTTCAGCAATAATGGCCTAATCGTTGGCAATTGTGCTAAAACTAACTGTTTATTTTGTGGAACTTTGGCTAACGGTTTAGACAAAAAGATTTCCATCTCAGGTCCAACCCACACAACTAAATCTGCTTGGTTAACTTTCTTAAGATCAGACGGTTTCAATGCATAATCATGCGGTGATGCCCCATCAGGTAACAGTACCTGCGTATCAGTTACACCCTCAGTTATTGCCGCAGCAATAAAACCCAACGGACGGATTGATGTTACAACATCGGCATTAACCGATTGTATCGTTCCTGACATGAAAACAGCAGTAATCGCAGTCTTACAGAGAAACTTGTGCGCTAGTTTATATGATTTGTGTAACATAATGTAAATATCTCGTGGACAGAAACCAGAATTGTTATATTATAACATCTCAATGTTCACGCAAGATATATTTAACATGTCGACACTCATCACTTTAAAAAATATTGCTGTTAATTTCGGCGATCGTCGGGTATTAAACAATATCTCTCTACATTTGCAACGAGGAAATATTCTGACGTTGCTAGGTCCTAATGGTGCCGGTAAATCAACTTTAGTCCGCGTTGTTTTAGGGCTTATTGAGCCATCATCCGGCACTATTGAATATACCGATGGATTGAAAATCGGCTATGTTCCACAGAAGTTGCATCTTGACCCCACCCTGCCATTGACAGTTAAACGCTTCATGATGCTAAAACCCGGGGTAAAATCTGGCGATATATTACCGGCACTTGAATGGGTGAATGCTGCTCATCTATTGCAGCAGCCCATGCAAAAATTATCCGGTGGGGAAAGCCAACGGGTTTTATTAGCCAGAGCACTATTAAATCAACCTCAATTACTCGTCCTTGATGAACCAACACAAGGGGTCGATGTTAATGGTCAATTAGCACTTTATGATTTAATCAATCAAATCAGGACCGAATTGCATTGCGCTGTATTGATGGTTTCCCATGATTTGCATCTGGTCATGGCGAAAACAGACGAAGTTTTATGCCTTAATCAACATATTTGTTGTTCCGGCACACCTGAAGTTGTTTCAACCCACCCTGAATTTATCGCGATGTTTGGTCATCATGGTGCTGAACAATTGGCGATATACCGCCACCAACACGACCATCACCATGATCTGAAAGGGAAAATTAGCTTGGAAAATAACAGGGAATGCCACTCATGATCGAATTATTATTCCCCGGTTGGTTGGCCGGCGTATTATTGGCTATTGCTGCCGGGCCATTAGGTTCATTTGTTGTCTGGCGCAGAATGTCCTATTTTGGCGATACTCTGGCTCATGCTTCATTACTGGGCGTTGCTTTCGGATTATTGCTAAATATTAGCCCTTTTTACACAATTATCGCCGTCACTTTGATACTGGCAATTATTTTAGTTTGGCTGGAGAAACGTCCTCAACTGGCAATCGATACTTTGTTGGGGATTATGGCTCACAGCGCATTATCATTAGGGCTAGTGGTTGTCAGTTTAATGTCTAATGTGCGAGTTGATTTGATGGCTTATCTGTTTGGTGATTTGTTATCAGTCACCTATGAAGATATTTGGTTGATTGCCATCGGTGTCACCATGGTCACCACGCTCCTGTTCTGGCAATGGAACGCCTTGCTCTCTATCACCGTCAGTCAAGAAATGGCTTTTGTGGATGGAATTAAAATACAGCGGTTAAGAGTGCTGTTAATGCTGGTAACAGCGTTGACAATCGGCTTGGCAATGAAGTTTGTCGGCGCACTGATTATCACCTCCCTGCTCATTATCCCGGCCGCTACTGCTCGCCGTTTTGCCCGTACACCGGAACAAATGGCCGGTATTGCTATTGCGGTTGGTACGCTTGCCGTCACCGGTGGATTAGCTTTCTCCGCCGTTTACGACACACCAGCAGGGCCCTCTGTCGTGCTATGTGCTGCGGTGATGTTTATTATCAGCCTGATCAGTAAAGCAAAAAATTGATCCACTGAGTGGGTATAACCCAATGGATTTCAAGATGCATCGCGACGGCAAGGGAGAGAATCCCCGGGAGCATAGGTAACGATGTGACCGGGGTGTGAGTGCAGCCAACAAAGAGGCAACTTGAAAGATGACGGGTATAACCCAGTTATCAGGAGAACGGGATAGGTTTCCCTTGCGGGAGTACCCATCCCGATTTTTCAGGTAATTAAACAAGTCATTCCTGATCTCTAACCATACCAAAATGGCGATAAGCATGTTCGGTGGCAATTCGTCCACGGGAAGTGCGTTGAATAAAACCCTGTTGAATCAAAAAGGGTTCCAGCACATCCTCAATTGTTTCCCGCTCTTCACCAATAGCAGCGGCAAGGTTATCTACCCCAACCGGCCCGCCCATAAATTTATCAATGATGGCAATCAGTAACTTACGATCCAGATAATCAAAACCGGCAGCATCTACGCTCAACATATCCAGCGCTCTGGTGGCAATATTGCCATCAATCGCACCATTCCCTTTTACTTGAGCAAAATCACGTACCCGGCGCAGTAAACGGTTTGTAATCCGTGGCGTTCCACGAGAACGCATGGCAACTTGCCGGGCGCCCTCATCACTGATCGCTACCCCCATAAAACGAGCGCTGCGAGAAACGATACTTTGCAAATCGTCCACATTATAAAATTCAAGACGCTGTACGATACCGAACCGATCACGCAGTGGAGAAGTCAAAGAACCTGCGCGAGTAGTCGCCCCAATCAGGGTAAAAGGTGGCAAATCAATTTTAATCGAACGGGCTGCCGGCCCCTCGCCAATCATAATATCTAGCTGGTAATCTTCCATTGCTGGATAGAGAATTTCTTCCACTACCGGCGATAAGCGGTGAATTTCATCGATAAACAATACATCGTGCGGTTCAAGATTGGTCAGCATTGCCGCCAAATCACCCGCCTTTTCCAACACCGGGCCTGAAGTTGTGCGAAGATTAACACCCATCTCATTGGCAACAATATTCGCCAGCGTTGTTTTCCCCAATCCCGGCGGACCAAAAATCAGTAGATGGTCAAGAGCATCACCACGCTGTCTGGCAGCCTGAATAAAAATCTCCATCTGCTCACAGACCTGCGGTTGTCCGACATATTCAGACAACAATTTAGGTCTGATGGCGCGGTCAACGGCTTCATCATCTGGCAAAACTTCCGCAGAAACCAGACGGTCAGCTTCAATCATGGCTTACCCCTGTAACTTAGAGAACAGCGCGAAGCGCTTCGCGGATAAGTGTTTCACAATCCGCCCCCGGTTTAGCGACTTTATTTACCATGCGGCTGGCTTCCTGTGGTTTGTAACCCAAAGAGACTAATGCCGCAGCGGCTTCCGCTTCGCTATCAGCGTCAGAAGTTGTCTGTTTGGCCGTTGCCGGCAAATTAATATCACTGCTCTGATTGAAGAGATCGCCATTCAGCCCTTTAAAGCGATCTTTCATTTCAACCACCAGCCGTTCAGCGGTTTTCTTACCCACACCCGGCAGTTTAACCAGAGAAGCGATCGCCTCTTGTTCAATAGCAGAAACAAATTGCTGCGCAGACATGCCCGAAAGAATAGCCAACGCCAATTTAGGCCCAACACCATTCACTTTAATTAATTCACGGAATAGAGACCGCTCTTGCTTATCATTAAAACCATAAAGTAATTGCGCATCTTCACGCACAATAAAGTGAGTAAATAGAACAGCTTCCTGTCCAGCATCAGGCAATTCATAAAAACAGGTCATTGGCATATGAACTTCATAACCAACGCCATTCGTTTCCAGTAAAACCAAAGGTGGTTGTTTTTCCAGCACAATTCCTCTGAGACGCCCTATCACTCGTTTATCCCCTAAAAAATACAACTGATTGTTCTATTTATGGTTATAACATAAAAAAAGCTGGATGCATATCCAGCCGTTATCTTAAACGCCCACGCGCCAGGATTAATCTGGGATCACCAACCCGTAAAAGATTCTGATTAAAGTGACAATGGGTTATCGCAATCGCCAATGCATCTGCCGCATCGGATTGCGGATTAGCAGATAATTTCAGCATAGAACGCACCATATGCTGAATCTGACTTTTTTCAGCCGCCCCGGTTCCCACAACCGTCTGTTTAACCTGTCGGGCAGCATATTCAAAAACCGGCACAGATTGATTGACAGCGGCAAGAATAGCAACGCCTCGCGCTTGCCCTAATTTCAGCGCTGAATCGGCGTTTTTCGCCATAAAAACTTGTTCGATGGCAAAAGCATCCGGTTGAAATTGCGTAATAATTTCAAGAATACCTGCATAAATACGCTGCAACCGGTTAGGCAGATCATCAACTTTTGTTCGGATACAACCACTGCCAAGGTAGCTCAAATGACGCCCCTGCTGACGGATCACACCATAGCCAGTGACGCGGGAACCCGGGTCGATACCTAAGATAATCGCCATATTCTGTTTATTCGCCTTTGATTATCACCTTTAATATGAATGAGATAAAAACGTTAGAGAAAGTGTCCTGTACCACAGCACACTTTCTCTACGCTATATACCCGTTATCCTTCAAGTTGCCTCTTTGTTGGCTGCACTGACTCACCCCGGTCACATAGTTCGCTATGCTCCCGGTGATTCGCTCCCTTGCCGCCGCGATGCATCTTGAAATCCATAGGGTATACAACCCGATTGAAATTACAGCAAAGCAGCAACTTCATCAGAGATTTCACCGTTATGGTAAACCTCTTGTACGTCGTCTGAATCTTCCAACATATCAATCAAGCGCAATAATTTAGGTGCGGTTTCCGCATCCAATTCCGCTTTAGTGGACGGGATCATCGAAACTTCCGCTGATTCAGCCACAAAACCGGCGGCATCTAACGCATCTTTCACGTCACCAAACGTTTCTGGTGTGGTGTAAACATCAATCGCGCCATCATCATAGGTTTCTACATCATCAGCGCCGGCTTCCAACGCTGCTTCCATAACCACATCTTCGTCCAGCCCTGGCGCGTAAGAAATCACCCCTTTTTTGGTGAACAAATAAGCAACCGAGCCATCAGTACCCAGATTACCACCGGTTTTAGTGAAAGC
The DNA here is from genome assembly GCF_042879335.1 of Photorhabdus sp. RM96S. Taxonomy (NCBI): domain Bacteria; kingdom Pseudomonadati; phylum Pseudomonadota; class Gammaproteobacteria; order Enterobacterales; family Morganellaceae; genus Photorhabdus; species Photorhabdus sp. RM96S. The sequence goes on from NZ_JBHFKT010000005.1 coordinate 97,774, forward strand.
ATGGCGAACATCAGAAACAGTACGGTTACGATTATCACTCAGACACTCAACCATCACCGCCGTTCCCCCCGGACCATAACCTTCATAAATGATGGTTTCCATGTTATCCGCTTCATCGTTGCCGACACCACGGGCGATAGCACGGTTCAGAGTATCGCGGGTCATGTTGTTGGACAGTGCTTTATCAATTGCAGCACGCAGACGTGGGTTAGATACAGGATCTCCACCACCCAGACGGGCTGCCGTTACTAGCTCCCGGATAATTTTGGTGAAAATCTTACCGCGTTTCGCATCCTGCGCAGCTTTGCGGTGCTTGGTGTTGGCCCATTTACTATGACCTGCCATAAGGTTCTCCGATAAAACGTCTAATAAACTTATTCAATAACAAACTCTTCAATCGCCTGCCGATTGCTCCACGACTTAGTGAGCTTTACTGCTTTATCCGCATCCAGCCACTGATAAGCCTGATGTTCAGTCAACAGGCATTCTCGCTCTTCCGGCAATGCCAGACAGAACCAGTACTCTTTATTGCGGGTGACTCCTGGAGCATAGCGATGACGCAAGTGGGTAAAAATCTCATAATAAAGAGAACGCCGGCAATCTATCAGTTCAAGATTTTCACCTATAATATCGATACCGACTTCTTCTTGCACTTCACGCAATGCTGTCTCCCACGGCGTTTCATCTCCATCAAGGCTGCCAGTTACAGACTGCCAAAAATCAGGATCGTCCCGCCGCTGTAACATTAGCACCCGTCGGCTGGAAAACGCATAAATAACCACCAGCACAGACTCGGGGCGCTTGTAAGCCATTATTCACTCTCTTTTCTAGCAACAACAAATATTGATAACTCTTCAAGGGCCGCCGAATTGGCATAACTTGGCGCTTCCGTCATTAAACAAGCGGCAGCGGTAGTTTTAGGGAATGCGATAACATCACGGATGTTATCCGTTCCTGTCAGCAACATAACCAAACGGTCAAGACCAAATGCCAAACCTGCATGGGGAGGCGTACCAAATTTCAGTGCATCCAGCAAGAAGCCAAATTTCTCCTGCTGTTCCTGCTCATTAATGCCCAAAATACGGAACACCGCTTGTTGCATTTCATTACGGTGAATACGCACTGAGCCACCACCCACTTCGTAGCCGTTAATCACCATATCGTAAGCATTGGCAATAGCCGAAACCGGATTTTGCTCCAACTCCGCCGCTGACATATTACACGGTGAAGTAAATGGATGATGCATGGCAGTCAGACCACCTTCCCCATCATCTTCGAACATGGGGAAGTCGATAACCCACAGTGGCCGCCAGCTATCCAATTTTGTCAGGTTCAGATCGCGCCCTAATTTCAGACGCAACGCTCCCAAAGCATCAGTGACCACCTTCACACTACCAGCACCGAAGAACAAAATATCGCCATCCTGTGCACCGGTACGGGAAAGCAGACCTTCAATCACCTCTGCATTCAGGAACTTGGCTATCGGACTTTGAACCCCTTCCAGACCGGCAGCACGCGTATTGACTTTTATCCACGCCAGCCCTTTTGCGCCATAAATTCCAACGAATTTGCCATATTCATCAATCTGCTTACGACTCAATTCAGCACCACCTGGTACCCGAATTACGGCTACGCGGCCTTTACTGTCATTCGCCGGTTCAGCAAAAACACTAAATTCCACATCTTTAACCAGATCAGCAACATCAACCAACTCCAATGGGTTACGCAGATCAGGTTTATCAGAACCGAAACGACGCATCACTTCGGCAAACGTCATCACCGGGAAATGCCCCAGATCAACACCTTCAATTTCAAGCCACAATTCACGGATCATTTTTTCCATCATTTCCCTTACCTGCTCAGCAGTCATAAAGGAAGTTTCCACGTCGATCTGGGTGAATTCTGGCTGACGATCCGCACGCAAATCTTCATCACGGAAGCATTTAACAATTTGATAATAACGGTCAAAACCAGACATCATCAGCAATTGTTTAAATAACTGTGGGGATTGAGGCAGAGCATAAAATTTGCCTTTATGAACACGACTCGGCACCAAATAATCACGAGCACCTTCGGGGGTTGCTTTCGTCAGCATCGGCGTTTCAATATCCAGGAAACCCTGATTATCCATGAAACGACGAACAAAACTGGTGATTTTAGCGCGTGCTTTCAGACGATTTGCCATTTCAGGCCGGCGCAGATCAATATAACGATATTTCAGACGCTGCTCTTCACTGTTCGTCTGATTGCTATCCAAAGGCAAAGGTTCGGAGCGGTTGATGATATTCAAACTTTCCGCAAAAACCTCTATTTCACCGGTAGCCATATCTTTATTGATTTGACTGTCAGGACGGGCGCGTACAGTACCGGTGATTTGAATACAGAATTCATTACGCAGTTCAGCAGCCTGAGAAAATGCGGCTTGCTGATCCGGGTCAAAAAACACCTGAACAATCCCTTCACGATCACGCATATCAATAAAAATCAAGCCACCTAGATCACGGCGGCGGTTTACCCAACCACAAAGAGTCACCTTCTGGCCTTCATGGGTCAGATTCAACTGCCCACAATAATCAGTACGCATACAATATCCTTTTACTCGGCTGTTGTGCTGTTGCTGCGGAAATTTTGGCATCGTTCTTGAACTTGAAAAATGTCATGAAGTGTCAAAAAAGGTCGCCATTATAATGGAAATTCTGCTCAGAGATAAGGGCAGGTAATATTCCGATGCTATACCATTGCTTGATGTCTGATAATCAGGCAATTTATTTTCAATTCCCATCTATTTATAGCGACAGTTTTATTTTTGGGGTTTATCATAACTTAATTGGCCAATTTCGGTTAGGCAATGGAGTTAAAAATGGTTAGCTCGCTTTATGTTGTGTTGGGCGCACTATTATTGATTAAGCTGTCTTTTGATGTGGTTAAGTTAAGAACACAATATCGTGTCTCATATGGAGACGGTGGTTTTTACGAATTACAAACAGCGATCCGCATCCACGGTAATGCTGTGGAATATATCCCTATCTCTATGTTATTGCTGGTCATGATGGAGATGAACGGCTCAAATGTCTGGACGATACATGTCTGTGGTTTGATTCTGCTCACCGGCAGAGTCTTGCATTATTATGGTCTGCACCACCGTGAACTCCGCTGGCGACGTTCAGGCATGGTAGCAACTTATCTCTCAATCGTATTAATGGTGATGACAAATATTTACTACTTGCCTTGGGAACAGATATTTTCTCTCTACTAACGAATACCACTGGCACTAAAATAACAGGCAGCAAACTCGGCTGCCTATTATTCTAACCATAGCTGTTCCCCATATAAGGAAGACTTTCCAACGTTGACATGCAAAGCGAGCAAGTGTTGGTTTTTTTACCTCGCCCACTTAATCTTGCTGACGGCACATGAGGATTTTCTAAGCGTTCAGCCAATTTTTTCTTTAGCTGCCCCTTAATTGGATGACCTAACTTCTTCCACTCTTTTAAGGCCCGCTTTTCAAATTCCAGACTATAGATCAGTTTGTTAAGATTTGATATGCCATACACCACCTCACTCTTTTACGTAAGCAAACAATAGGTCATTTAAAGGTGCTTTTAAATGCATCTTTACTTTTTTATATAAAACCCAAAGCTCCCCTAATGCTGACTGACTCATGAAATCAAGGATTGATCGCGCCATGATATGATTTTTGTACAACACTTAAATTCCTCAAATATTTCCATTATTCACTACTTTTAAGCACAGAGAAAATTGGTTCAAGGTCAAGCTTTACATCTGTTAGAATGCCACCTTCTATTTTTTCTGATAATTAATGCTGTTATGTCAAATCAAGATCCTTACCATCAAAGGGATAGCCTGTTTGCCACGCCCATTGCCAATCTGGGAGACTGGCGTTTCGATGAACGGGTAGCCGAAGTTTTCCCTGATATGATCCAACGCTCCGTGCCAGGTTATTCAAATATTGTTTCCATGATTGGTATGCTGGCCGGTCGTTTCGTGACATCAAACAGTCAAATTTACGACCTGGGTTGTTCTCTGGGCGCATCAACCTTGGCAATGCGCCGCAATATTGCCGCTGAAAACTGCAAAATTATCGCCGTTGATAATTCCCCGGCAATGGTGGAACGCTGTCGTCGCCATATCGATGCTTTCCGGGCACAAACACCGGTTGAAGTCATTGAAGCCGATATTCTTAATATCGATATTCAAAATGCTTCGATGGTCGTACTGAATTTCACCTTACAATTCCTCAACCCGCAAGATCGACAAGGTTTACTTAACCGGATTTATCAGGGGTTACGTCCGGGGGGTGTTTTAGTTTTATCAGAGAAATTCAGCTTTGAAGATCAACAGATTGGTGAGTTACTGTTTAATATGCACCACGATTTTAAGCGTGCTAACGGATATAGCGAACTGGAAATCAGCCAGAAACGCAGCATGCTTGAAAATGTCATGTTGACTGATTCTGTAGAAACACACAAATCCCGTCTCCATCAATCCGGTTTTAACCATGTTGAAGTCTGGTTTCAGTGTTTCAACTTTGGTTCACTGCTAGCGATAAAAGGAGCCGATAAATGATCGATTTCGGTAATTTTTATCAACTTATTGCAAAAAATAACCTCCAGCATTGGCTTAATTGCCTTCCTGCTCAACTGCAAGAATGGCAAAAAGCGGCCCTGCACGGTAATTTTAAACCATGGGTAAAAACCCTGGAAAACCTACCCGAAATTTCACCGACCCAATTAGATCTGAAAAATGGCGTGATCGCAGAACGCGATCCGCCCCTATCCGAAGGTGAAAAAATTTGCCTTACCAATATATTGCGAGTATTCATGCCGTGGCGCAAAGGCCCATTCTCGCTTTATAGCGTAAATATTGATACTGAATGGCGCTCAGATTGGAAGTGGGATCGGGTACTGCCCCATATTTCTCCATTAACCGGCCGTACAATTCTTGATGTTGGTTGCGGCAGTGGTTATCACCTGTGGCGGATGGTGGGTGAAGGGGCTGAACTTGCCGTTGGTATCGATCCAACTCAGCTCTTCCTCTGCCAATTTGAAGCTGTCAGAAAGTTGCTTGGCAATGATCAACGTGCCCATCTTTTACCTCTGGGCATTGAACAATTACCGGCACTGGCCGCTTTCGATACGGTTTTCTCGATGGGCGTTCTCTATCACCGCCGCTCTCCTCTTGACCATCTCTGGCAGTTGAAAAACCAACTGGTATCTGAGGGTGAGTTAGTACTGGAAAGTCTGGTTGTTGAAGGAGATGAACATACCTGTTTAATCCCCGGTGAACGTTATGCTCAAATGCGCAACGTCTATTTCATCCCTTCGGCAAAAATGTTGAAAATTTGGCTGGAGAAGTGCGGTTTTGTTGATGTAAAAATTGTCGATCAGGCAGTCACAACGACGGAAGAACAACATCGGACAGATTGGATGAAAACTGAATCGCTATCTGACTTCCTCGATCCTGCGGATAACAGTAAAACCATTGAGGGTTATCCCGCTCCTCTGCGGGCGGTACTCATCGCCCGTAAGCCCTGATTTTGTCAACTGGCCCAAAGTTGGGCCAGTCCATAATAGATTTTACTCAAATAAAGTCAGACTCAGCATCCCTTTCATCACCTCTACCACACCACCATCAACACAATAATGTGAAAACTCATCCACTTCATTATCCGCGCTCATCGTCACCCCTGCTTTGCGGTAGGTCATGGTAGAGGGCATAATCCGTCTTGCCGAACTGTGAACTTCCGTTAACCCGATATCGATAAATTTATGAATATTACTCATACGAACACCCGCACCCGCCATAATAATTGGCCCCTGACTGGCTTGATGTAGCTCTTTCAATAAGGGTAATCCCAATTCCGCATTCTGTTGCTGACCAGAAGTCAATATTCGTTTAACACCAAGCTGAGTGAGTTGATCCAGTGCCACATAAGGATTAAAACACATATCAAACGCACGGTGAAAAGTAACGGCCATATCGCCAGACAGTGCCATCAATTGTTGCATACGGGGCAAATCAATATGCCCTTCTTCATCTAATACACCAAAAACGACGCCCATAAATCCCATATCACGGATCTGAGCAACATCATTTTTCATCACCTCAAAATCTGAGTGACTGTAGCAAAAATCACCACCTCTTGGACGTACAATGGGATACACAGGAATAGTTAATTGCTCAATAGCCTGCTTCAATGTACCAAAACTCGGTGTTAATCCCCCTTCCGCCTGACTGGCGCAAAGCTCTATCCGGTCAGCACCCGCCTGTTGTGCGATTAATGAGCAACCCACGCTAAAACAACAAATTTCTAACTTTGTCATCAGAAGTTCCTTGGACACCCAGTTATTAACGAGCAATCAATGAATCTACGCGATTCAGTAGTTCAATTCACTAACTATGACATCTAATTATTTCCGATGATTTGTAGGAAATCACAAGGTCAGAATTTTTATCTGGATCACAAGGACGAAAACGTTAATTTTGCCGACTGGTGCTCATTTTTAACAATTTCACGCAATGTAAATGGGTGAAACTTGACGGTGATCTCACTATCAGTGATAGCTAAGGTAGGATTAGGCAACCGCTCTTGTTCCCCTTTGGGTTGACTCTCTTTAACTATCCCCAACTTGGGTGTATATTATACTCAAGTTGGGAACAGATGGATAAGTGATGGAAGCTGTTTTTGTTGAACTACCACCTTTTGAACGTTACCGTCATAACTACCTGAGTGATGAGGAGTTTCGAACCTTCCAAAATATGCTACTGAAAAATCCAACAACAGGAGATGTAATCCAACATACAGGCGGATTGCGTAAAGTACGTTTTACTGATTCCCGAAGGAAAAAGGGAAAACGAGGCGGTATTCGGATAATTTACTATTGGTGGGTATCTAAATCGCAATTCATGCTTTTCACTATCTATGATAAAGATGAAATGTCAGACTTAACTAAAGAGCAATGCGAATCCTTGCGTAAAATGTTAGAAATGAGAAAAAAGGAGCATAAATGAAGCGTGATCTATTTGCAGAACTCAATGAAGGGATGAAAGCTTGGGAAGAGGCTAACGAAGGCAAACTCACATTGAAAACTCATAAGAGGAGGTTAAAAAATGATATCTTCATCAGTCCGGATGAGTTGAAATCTATCCGGAGTAAACTGAATATTTCTCAGGCTGTTTTTGCCCAGTACCTGCATACCGGTGAGACGACATACCAAAACTGGGAACAGGGACGGGCTAAACCGAATAAACAAGCTGTGTTACTGATTAAAATGGTGGAGCGCAACCCGCAGGCACTAGAATTTCTTGCCAGCCTCACATAACAATATCACTTTAATTCATGTAGCTGAGCATTCACTTTTAACAATTTCACGCAATGTAAATGGGTGAAACTTGACGGTGATCTCACCATCAGTGATAGCTAAGGTCGGATTAGGCAACCGCTCTTGTTCCCCTTTGGGTTGACTCTCTTTAACAGAAAAACCTGCCGGCAAAGGTTGCGGTAATAATGCTTTTGCGGCTGTTGATAAGATCTCAGGTGCCACCGGCAGCACCAGCTCCACATGTTCCCATCCCTGATGCAAGTAAGTTTTCTTGCCAGGATAGGGCAATTCTACACAATCAATTTGCCAATTAAGCACCGCAATTGGGTACTCTAAATCAAACAAGCAGATTGGACGTCCATTAATAATAGTTTCTGACATCAAACTGCCACATTGCAAAAAACCTTTACGCCAGCGCTCCGCTACAGAGATATCGTGACAACGTAAGGAGATATGATCGGCTTGATATTGCTCAACATTCAAATTAAGCCGTTGTTTGAACCGTACCAATTTTTGCTCAAATATTGCCAGTTCAGCCACTAAATCCTGTAATTCAACAATAGAAGAAAAATGTGTCATATTATCCCAGTTAAGATGCAATAGATTGGTCCCTTCCCTTGGCCCCAAACAGCCCAAGAATTTTAAAGGGTTGCCGCCGTTTCAAACCTCAAATGATACTCTCGATTGGTAATAATTGAAATTCGATGGTACCAACACAATCACTCTTTCAATAATTCCATGAATTCTCATTACCCTATTTCACTCACAAAAAACTGCAATTAAGCGAAAAAACCCGCTTGGGACAAGGTTTGATACCTCGCAAGAAACACTATCTATCAATAAGTTACTGTAACCATTTTATTTTACACAATTTCCGCACGTAATGGGAATTAAGGGTAATTCTGGTTTTATAATATAATTAGATTAGGAAATTAAAAATAGGAATATTATTCTTTTATTCTAACGATTCAGGGCAATTATTTAAAATAAAAAATAATCACAAAGTTTATCATTCAATATAAAATTAAGAATCTATAAAAAAACAAAAGCAAAAAGCAAAAAGCAAAAAGCAAAAAGCAAAAAGCAAAAAGCAAAAAGCAAAAATTACAATATTAAAATTAACCATCGATATAAAAATTATTGTAATTGATACAGATCACAAACACTAATTTCCTCATTGAAATACAATCATAAAGAAAATAAATTACATTTTAGTCAAATATGTAAACATCTTTGACAAAACTATTTCTATAAAACATAATTTCGGAGGTAATACTATGTCTGATTGGTCAGGAAGTGTTCCAGCTAACGCTGAAAACGGTAAACCCACAGGACTTATTCTCAAACAAGGAGATATAATCTCTGTCGTTGCTCATGGCTGGGTGAAATATGGCCGTGATTATCTTGAATGGGCAGCACCTGATGGTTCTGTACCTAATAATCAACAACCGTCACCAATAGTCACTCTCGTTGCTAAAATCGCCAACAAGAAGTTTGCAATTGACAACGGAGTACTTCATAAAACAGTTCCTGTAGATGGAGAATTAATACTTTTATTCAATGACGTACCGGGTACTTTTGGTGATAATTCAGGTGAATTTCAAGTCGAGGTCATAATAGAATCTCGGTATTCCCCTCTAAAGGAAATAATATAAAAATTATATGAATATGTATTACTAATATAATAAACATTCTATTTAATACAACGCCAAGTGAAAAATCACATTATTTCACTTGGCAGATAAGAAAAAGTCCACGTTAAATATCAGCCTCATCATTATTATTACTGTTTCCTACAAATGGATGCTTACTATGTTTTTCTTCAAACGATATAAGCATCCACATCAGATAAAGAAAAAGATTCTATTTGGTCTATTGGTAATATATGTCAGAATAAAGCTACCTGAAAGTAAGCATTCCCCCTTGCGCTTTTTGTAACTCAATTTTTGATGTATTCCATTATCCATGACATCAATTGAAAAGAAAGTTTTGCCTATCAATAAAACAGGCCACGCAATGCGCAGCCCTTAATAAATTGCACTACCGAGCTAAGTCATCCGCGTATTACTTTTCCCGGACACCTTCGATAGAAATCAATAAATCCGCTTCCTGTGATTTAGGTCCCAAATCTGCTTTGAAATTAAAATCTTTCAGTTTGATTTTACCAGAAGCTTCAAACCCTGCGCGGTAGCCACCCCACGGGTCTTTACCTTCACCCATCAGCTCTGCATTCAGTACCACCGGCTTTGTCACACCGTTTAAAGTCAGATCACCCGTAACAACATATTTCTCCCCCTCTTTTTTCACTTCAGTTGAAGTGAATTTTGCTTCAGGGTATTTCTCTGTATTAAAGTAATCTTTACTACGCAGATGTTTATCACGTTCGGCGTGGTTAGTGTCCAAACTGGCTATTTTGATCGTCACATTAACTTTATTTGCAGCCGGATTTTGCTCATCAAATGTGAAAGAGCCATCAAAATCTTTAAATGTCCCATATAGCCAGCTATACCCCAAATGCTGAATGCGAAATCCAATAAAGGCGTGCTGGCCGGGAATATCAATTTTATAATCGGCAGCTAATGCAGAACTTGCATTTAGTAACAATGCACCCGCAGTCAGGCCAAGTAGCGTCTTCTTCAACATATTCTTCTCCATAATCGTCTTTTATATTATTCAGGACGGAAACCCAGTATCCGCTTTAAGGTTGCATCACGGTCAATAAAATGGTGTTTTAATGCTGCAACAGCGTGTAATAACGATAAAATTACCACTGCCCAAGCAAGGTAAAGATGAATCATTCCGGCAGTATCCGCCTGCTCGCCCTGACCGATTAATGTGGCCGGAACAATAAACCAGTCAAAAACAGAAATCGGCTGCCCATCAGCGGTCGAAATTAAATAACCACTAATCAAAATGCCAAACAGTAAGATATACAACAAAATATGCATTAAAACAGCGCTGACTCTAATCAGGCGGCTATAACTGGCTAATGGCTTGGGTGGTGGAGAAACAAAACGCCAGATAACACGCAAAGCCATCATGATAAACAGCAACATCCCGATGCTTTTATGAATTTCAGGTGCTTTGTGATACCACGTATCGTAATACCCTAATGTCACCATCCACAGTCCTAGCGCAAACATGCCATATACGACCAATGCAACCAACCAATGTAAAAGGACAGATAAGTGACCAAACTGGTTGGAAGTATTCTTCCAAAGCATAACAGTTCCTTTTTTAGGTAAATGTAGACTCGCCATTTTTTGAACTAATTCAATTATGAATGATATTAATCTCTTTTTTATTAAAAATCCCAACAAATAATTTGCAAAAGATTTTCAATTTTAATCAATGAAAATCATTTAAGGTAAAAAAATATTAAATAACAATAAGATAGAAACATACCACATTAATAATAATGCCGAAAAAATATATAATATATATTTTTTTATTATATTTGATTTTAAATTTTAACTAATGTAAAAATTAATTATCTTATTTTCTATTATTTCTTTATAATTTTCCGCTTATAAGAATCATAACCTGATGTGCTCGTATCTGACGAGCCTAACACAAGCCTCAGTAGTCAGAAATGACGAGTCCGGCCGCCTTTAAATCTATTATGCCTTTATTTCGTATGTTCATTACTGGAACAATAAAAGTGAATAAAACATGAGGAACATCACTATTTACGGCAACAAATCTTACAGCATTAATCATGCAATAGTGGTAAAAATAACATCAATAAATTATCAAAAATGAGGTTTTTTATGTCAAATAGCATCTTACAAGCGCTCACTTTATTGAAGTCAAAAAAATGGGTCGATTTGACGCATAGCTTCGATAAAGATTCTCCACATTTTTTTATGCTTGATTCAGCAGAGGTTAAAACACTTTTTGATTACAAAGATGGCTTTTTTGTTCAGCAATTTTCTTTTCCCGGCCAATATGGGACTCACATTGATGCTCCCTGCCATTTTGTTCCTAGTACCCGTTATGTTGATGAACTGGAATTAAAAGAATTGGTTTTACCTTTAATCGTGCTTGATCACTCAGAAAGAGCAAAACAGGACCCCAACTTTTCACTTTCTAAAGAAGATATTCTTAAATTTGAAGAAGAATATGGAATTATTGAAGCAGGTACTTTCGTTGCGCTCAGAACTGACTGGAGTAAACGCTGGCCATCTCATGAAAAAATGGACAATAAAGATGATTCTGGCAATAACCAAATACCTGGGTGGGGAATAGATGCCCTCAAGTTTTTATTTGAGGAGCGTCATATTAAAGCCATCGGACATGAAACATTTGATACCGACGCCGCTAAAGATTTTAGAAAGAATAATGCCTTGTTGGGCGAAGATTATGTCTTAAAGCAAGATACTTATCAGATAGAACTTTTAGCTAATTTGGACCAAGTACCTGTACGTGGCGCAGTTATTTTCAACATTGTAGCCAAACCTAAAAAAGCCTCTGGTTTTCCTGTTCGTTCGTTTGCCATACTCCCGTGACTGTTTCCTAGAGGCCATTAGATGATTTTTCGAGAAGACGCGTTTTTTATCTTCGCAACTTGGCACAAAACAACAGTAAAGTGGTATGTCATGTGTTGAATATGGTATAAAACCAGCCGTTTTTTATTATGAACCATTTTGCAAAGGATATTGTTTGCTACAATATACCTATTTCTTGTTCGTCATTTAAGGTAACCAGGTGAATATTCAGGCGATTCTTTCAGAAAAAGTCAGCCAAGCGCTGATTGCAGCAGGTGCTCCAGCCGACAGCGAAGCTCACATCCGCCAATCCGCGAAAGCGCAATTTGGCGACTATCAGGCCAATGGTATTATGGCCGCCGCGAAAAAAGTGGGTATGCCTCCCCGACAACTGGCAGAAAAAGTTGTTAACCTGCTAAATCTGCAAGGTATCGCCAGTAAAGTTGAAATCGCTGGCCCCGGCTTTATCAATATTTTCCTTGATAAAGCGTGGATTGCAGCCAATATCGAAACTGCACTGAAAGATGAAAAGCTGGGCGTTACGCCAGCCAAACCACAAACTATTGTTGTCGATTATTCCGCCCCCAATGTTGCGAAACAGATGCACGTTGGTCATTTGCGCTCCACGATTATTGGTGATGCCGCCGTCCGTACACTTGAATTCCTCGGCCATAAGGTTATCCGCGCTAACCATGTGGGTGACTGGGGAACCCAGTTCGGTATGCTAATTGCCTATTTGGAAAAAGTGCAAAACGAAAATGCCAGCGATATGGCATTGTCCGATCTAGAAGCTTTCTATCGCGAAGCCAAAAAGCATTACGATGAAGATGAAGAGTTTGCCATCCGCGCCCGTAGCTATGTCGTAAAACTACAAGGCGGTGATGAATATTGCCGTACCATGTGGAGCAAGCTAGTGGATATCACGATGGCCCAAAATCAGCAAACCTATGATCGTCTGAATGTCACGCTGACTAAAGATTCTGTCATGGGTGAAAGTCTGTACAACGATCTGCTGCCCAGTATCGTCGCTGATCTGAAACAGCAAGGGCTGGCAGTGGAAAGCGATGGAGCAACCGTGGTTTACCTTGATGAGTATAAAAACAAAGAAGGTGAACCGATGGGCGTTATTATCCAGAAGAAGGATGGGGGTTATCTTTACACCACAACCGATATCGCCTGCGCAAAATACCGTTATGAAACCCTGCACGCGGACCGCGTTCTTTACTACATCGATTCCCGTCAACATCAACATTTGATGCAAGCCTGGACCATCGTTCGTAAAGCGGGTTATGTACCAGAATCCGTGTCACTGGAACACCATATGTTCGGCATGATGTTGGGCAAAGATAGCAAACCATTTAAAACTCGCTCCGGTGGTACTGTCAGATTGACCGATCTATTGGATGAAGCTATTGAACGTGCCAACACTCTTATCCGTGAAAAGAACCCGGATATGCCAGAAGATGAATTGAAAAAAGTGGTTGCAGCTGTCGGTATCGGTGCCGTGAAATACGCTGATCTCTCCAAGAGCCGTACCACAGATTACATCTTCGATTGGGATAATATGCTCGCCTTTGAAGGCAATACCGCGCCTTATATGCAATATGCTTACACCCGTGTTGCCTCCATCTTTAAACGTGCCGAAATCGATGAAAGCAGTCTGACCCTACCGGTTATCCTAAATGAAGATCGTGAACAAACATTGGCCACCCGTTTGTTACAATTTGAAGAGGCCATTACCACCGTCGCCCGTGAAGGTACACCACATGTGATGTGTGCTTACCTGTACGATTTGGCTGGTCTATTCTCCTGTTTCTATGAACACTGCCAAATCCTCAATGCGGAAAGCGAAGAGTTGCGTCAAAGCCGCCTGAAACTGGCGCTCCTGACCGCTAAGACATTGAAGCAAGGTCTGAATACATTGGGTATTGAGACGGTAGAGCGGATGTAACAGGATAATTGCTGTTTTTCTGAAAAATTGGCGTGATTGGGCATACTCCTTCCTATCACGCCTGTTAAGATCTTTTTATACCTGGTATTCAATTCTGGCAAGAAACGTACCCTAGCAATTTTCTATCATCAAAACTCCACCTAAATTTAAATAACTGCTGGAATACCTGAATTTATTGGAAACCGCGGTGGGCAAAATCTTTTAGCCGAAAACCCATCAGCACCAACGCAGCAAAATAGCTGCTTGCTCCGGCGATAACCACCACCATCAATCGCAATAAGCGCATAGCCATATTTCCCTGCTCCCATGCTGGCATCAACCATAAAGTAACAGTTAATACGGCAATCATTACCGCAATTGCCACAACTAGTTTAAATAAGAACACCCTCCAACCCGCTAACGGCTTAAAAATATCTTTCTTACGTAATTGCCAGTAAAGCATACTAGCATTGAAACAAGATGCCAGGCCAATAGACAAGGCTAACCCGGCATGTTTCAGCGGGCCAACAAAAGCAAGGTTCATTAGCTGAGTCAGAATCAAAGTGACAATCGCAATTTTTACCGGGGTTTTAATATCTCGACGAGAATAAAAACCCGGCGCCAACACCTTGACAATAATTAGCCCCATCAATCCAAAACAGTAAGCAATTAACGCTTTTTGGGTCATTGCTGCATCAAATGCAGTAAAATTACCGTATTGAAATAGAGAGACTGTTAAAGGTTCTGCCAGCATACCTAAAGCAACAGCACAAGGCAGCGCTAATAAAAAACAGAGCCTCAACCCCCAATCCATTAATTTGGTATACTCCTCATGATTTCCGCTGGAAAAACTTTTCGCCAGTGAAGGTAAAAGAATTGTCCCAAGCGCAACACCCAATACACCTGAAGGTAATTCCATCAAACGGTCGGCGTAATACATCCAGGAGACAGAACCGGACACCAGAAATGAGGCGAAAATCGTATTAATAATTAATGAAATCTGGCTGACTGAAACCCCAAGAAGTGCTGGCCCCATCTGCCGCATAACCCGCCATACGCCACTGTCGCGGAAAGAAATACGCGGTAATACCAGCATACCGATCTTTTTTAAATGAGGAAGCTGATATAAAAGTTGCAAAATCCCTCCAGCAACAACCGCCCAACCTAATGCCATCACCGGCGGATTACAATAAGGGGCGACAAATAATGCAAACACAATCATGCTGATATTAAGTAACGTCGGAGCGAAGGCAGGAACAGAAAATCGATTCCAGGTATTTAATATTGCGCCTACCAACGAGGCCAGTGATATCAGAAAAATATAGGGGAAAGTAATTCTTAACAGATTTGTTGTCAGCGTAAATTTATCGGTGGTGTCGGTAAAACCTGGTGCGGTAACATAAATCACCCACGGTGCCGCTAAAACGCCCAACACGGTAACAATTGCCAGAATTAACGTCAACATACCGGAAACATAAGCAATAAACGTCCGAGTCGCTTCATCACCTTGCTGATTCTTATATTCCGCCAAAATAGGCACAAATGCCTGAGAAAAGGCGCCTTCTGCAAAAATACGGCGCAGTAAATTAGGCAATTTAAATGCAACAAAAAAAGCATCCGCTGCAACACCTGCCCCAAATATGCGGGCAATAATGGCATCTCGGATAAAGCCCAAAATCCGAGAGAACATGGTCATAGAACTAACCGCAGCCAGCGATTTCAATAAATTCATCGTATTTATCTCAAAATCATGTTAGTTGATTTCCGAACTGCCTATACGACAGTGAACTGTTACATATTAACTTTAAGTTACTGACAGTTAAAGCGTATATTGATAAAACAATAAAAAAACCTTCTTAAAAAAAAGAATATTCCTTTAGAATAAATAAATTATTATTGAATGCCAAATCATGTACAGACTCAAGTTATATGAATATTTATTTTTACTCACTCTTTATTTATCTGTTTTTTCAATTCAATTCCTATTATTAAATAGACCAATCAGAATAATATCTATTTTATGGAATAAAGAAACCATTCAAATTATTTTCATGACAATTATCCAATAATAAAATATCCAATGAATTATTTAAAGAAATACGGACATGTCTATTTCCAGAGTAACGATATTGCACTTATTATGTGAATCTACCACTCATTATAATTTCAAAAATCATAAGCTCTTAACTGTTATTTACCATAAAAAAGCAAAATGGAGTTAAAAAACCCTTTCAGAAAATGAAAGGGCTTATTGTCATATATTTACCAGATTGTCCAACCGGACATTTTGGCTTAACCTAACGGTGGTACCTGTTTATTAGAATCTAATATCTTATTAGGGTCTACCGCCTTATTAGGATCTACCATTAGAATAATTGTATTTGTTACCTGATTCTGAGATGACCCCGTATTCACTGGTTTCTGAGGCACTTCAGCACTCACTGGTTTTTGAGGTAAATGGGCGTTCACTGCTTTTGGATGCAACGTATACATCCCGCCATTAAATGGATCAAATAAGAGCCAACCAATTAAACCACCAAATAAAAAATTACCCCCAATGTACCAACCATTGGCGCTCGCCTTAATTGGTAATGTTACAGACTCAGAATTCTCTCTAATAAAAGTAACCAGATAGTCTTTCTTACCAAAATAACTTCCATCGGATTTCTCTAAAAGTACATCTTGAGGCGTTTTCCCTTGAGCAACAACCCTACCTAATTCATCTTTGATAGAGAATGTGGCCCCTGATGGATTACTATCAACCTGAACATGCTGAGTTTTATCACCCACGATCGTAGCGCAACCGCTAGTAAACATCACAGCAGCCAAAGATAAAGATAAGGCAGCAATATTATTCATGGTTAATTATTCACTTTGCTAACAAAAGCGGCGAGTATACATAAATTCATGCTTATGCACTAGAAATCATTAACTTTTATCAGCTGCCAATGTAGCATTGTACTTACTGCCTATCTCAATAGGGCTATTTTATTTGCCCTTCTTTGCCATAAAGAGCGAACCTGGGCAGTGCTCAAAATCCTCACGTACTACGTGTACGCTCCGGTTTTTCCGCGCTGTCCGTGTTCACTGTTCATTGATAAGAATGGCCTGCAACAATTACGCCTATTGAGATAGGCTCTTAGCCTTACTACAAAAAGCTCAAATAGCCACTTCAAAAAATGCACCAACCGAAGTCAGTGCGTCAAATAAGTCAACTTATTGAAGCTTACTCAGGATAGAACTCTTGGGAAAAGATCTGATTTATATTCCAGATACATTCATCCGGGAACATATCCAGCCCTGTTTCATCGATAGCGGAAGAAACTGCATCAGCCCAAACTTTGGCAAACCAGTTTTCATCAGCAATTGTGCTTTTCAAGCTGGGTGTCTCTTTTATATGCAATGCCAGTGCCTTTCGCTGTTCCTTAATAGTTCGTTGCCAACTTGAACCACGACGCTCAAGCTGGAATTGCCACATCAAAAGATGGGACAACAAAACTGCCATACGACTTGCTAGTTCACGTTTTTCACTCTTACCCACATCCTCAATTTCCTCGACAATATTAACTATATCGATCTCAGAGAATTTACCTGCACGCAATAATGCTGCTTGCTCATTCGCCCAAACGACCACATCAGTTTCGTAACGGGTATAACTCATAGTTGCCTCCGTTAATATAAAGCTGCCTGTACGGCAGTGAACTATGGCAGTTTTGTTGTCCCACCTTTTAAAATTTTCTAAGCTGCCTGTACGGCAGTGAACTGCTCCGTTTATCTGCACATTAAAGCTAGCAATTTCTAAGCTGCCTGTACGGCAGTGAACTGTAAGATTTTATCACAAATTGTCAGGAGTCATTTCTAAGCTGCCTGTACGGCAGTGAACGTAGGAGAGCCATCCCGTATCACTTGCGTGGCTTTCTAAGCTGCCTGTACGGCAGTGAACATACTGATTTGGACAACGCTCCTTTGATGTTTTTTCTAAGCTGCCTGTACGGCAGTGAACTTTCCGATGTGAAAGCTTGAGAATCTTTAATATTTCTAAGCTGCCTGTACGGCAGTGAACATCAAGATGCCACAATGCCAGCTCAGTGAATTTTTCTAAGCTGCCTGTACGGCAGTGAACATGCCATTGAAATAGTTATTGTAGTTGCCGAATTTCTAAGCTGCCTGTACGGCAGTGAACTGTTACATATTAACTTTAAGCTACTGACAGTTAAAGCATATATTGATAAAACAATGAAAAAACCCTTTTTTACAAGAGAAATAATATTCCATTAAAAATCAATAGATTAAAATCCACCCTCAAAAAAGGGTCAAAAATAAGGTGTGGAGAAGGCAGATTTTCAATGGTGATTTAATTCATCATGACCAATTTACTTTATCTGGTGACAGCACAGGTTAACAATCAACTTTTTCCACTCCATTTTTCATCTGTCAATGCGGTTAATACGTGATCCTGCCAAACGCCATTAATCATCAGGTATTTCTTAGCATAGCCTTCACGTTCAAAACCCAATCGTTCCAACAACTTCCCACTACGATGATTATCCGGCATATAATTAGCCATAATCCGATGCATCCCCTGTTGGCGTTGCATATAACGGATAGCTGGTTGTAAGGCTTCATACATCAACCCTTTTCCCTGCCACTTTTCACCAAGCGAATATCCCAAATAACAAGCATGAAAAGCACCACGCAGAATATTACTGAAATTGGCAATACCAATAACTTCATTCTCATTTGAATCAAGCAGCAGAAAATGAAAAGCCGCACCCTGCCTTTGCATTTCTATGATTAAATTCAATCGATTTATCCAACCGGAAGGCTGACAATAACTTCTATCTCTGGTCGGCTCCCAAGGTTTAAGAAACTCGTGATTCTCTGAATAGTACTCAGCCAAACGATAAGCATCCCGCTCGTACACCAAACGCACCACCATTCGTTCCGTGATCAGACGAACTTTCGGTAAAGTGGAACGATAACCAAACATTATTTCTCCCTAACTATGTTAATTTATCCGTTAAAAATTTAAGTTATTTATCTGTAAAAAACAGCTTCCAGTCATTACCTTACGACAAAAAAATATTATCCATGATTCACTATCCTAATGTCCGAATTAAGTACAGAATATATAAAGAACTATATTTCCTCTCTTCTTACTACTCCAATGGTGAGCAATGTCACTGGTTTCACAAGCACGTAGCCTGGGTAAGTACTTCCTGTTATTCGATAACATGCTGGTCGTTCTAGGTTTCTTCGTCGTTTTTCCTTTAATATCAATACATTTCGTTGAGCAACTGGGTTGGGCGGCGCTGGTTGTCGGTTTTGCGCTTGGTTTACGTCAGTTTGTACAACAAGGTTTAGGTATTTTTGGTGGCGCAATTGCAGACCGTTTTGGCGCGAAGCCGATGATCGTCACCGGCATGCTGTTACGCGCTCTTGGTTTTGCTTTAATCGCCTTAGCCACCGAACCGTGGATACTGTGGTTCGCCTGCATATTATCCGCACTGGGGGGTACCTTATTTGATCCTCCCCGGACCGCACTGGTCATCAAACTAACCCGACCGCACGAACGTGGCCGCTTCTTCTCGCTGCTGTTGATGCAGGACAGTGCCGGTGCGGTTATCGGCGCACTGATTGGTAGCTGGCTGCTGCAATATGATTTCCAACTTGTCTGCTGGACAGGTGCCGGTGTTTTCGTTCTGGCAGCCATCTGGAATGCATTATTCCTCCCTGCCTACCGGATTTCTACTACCCGCACTCCCATCTGGGAAGGGATGGAGCGCGTTATTAAAGATCGTCGCTTCTTCACCTATGTGTTGACGTTGACCGGCTACTTTATGCTGTCTGTCCAGGTGATGTTAATGTTCCCGATTATCGTCAACGAAATCGCCGGAACACCCGCTGCGGTAAAATGGATGTACGCAATTGAAGCAACCCTATCGCTCACTTTGCTGTATCCGATCGCCCGTTGGAGCGAAAAACGATTCCGGCTAGAACAGCGTCTAATGGCCGGGCTTTTCCTGATGAGCCTGAGTATGTTCCCTGTCGGTTTGATTGGTGAAATAAATACCTTGTTTGGCCTTATTTGCCTGTTCTATCTCGGCACCATCACCGCTGAACCTGCCCGTGAGACATTAAGTGCTTCACTAGCTGATCCACGTGCGCGTGGTAGTTATATGGGATTCAGCCGTCTTGGTCTGGCATTGGGTGGCGCCTTGGGTTATACCGGCGGTGGTTGGTTATATGATACCGGCCATGCGCTGAACATTCCGCAATTACCTTGGTTTCTGCTTGGGATTATTGGCTTGATAACGCTGTATGCCCTGCACCGTCAATTTAACCAACGTAAGATTGAATCTGCCATGCTGAGTGGCAATTAATGAGGTAAAATCTGCCCTCCAAAATAAAGGAGTCGATATGAGAAAATTTTTCTTGGGGGCAGTCTTGCTGCTAGCGGGGTTAATCAGTGGTTGTGATCAGTTCAAAGATGTCAGTATCAGCGAAGAGTTAATTAATGGTTATCTAGCAAAACACGTCCATTACCAGAAACAGATCGAATTACATGGTATTGCCAATGCGGATATTGAATTGACAGAACTATCCAGCCAAATTGGTCGAACAGAACCAAACAAAATAGCGTTAACTGGCCGTGCAAATGTAAATATTACATCCTTGCTTGGCCCAGCTAAAGCCGATATGAAACTCACCCTGAAAGCACAACCTGTTTTTGAGCAGGAAAAAGGGGCTATTTTTCTGAAAGAGTTGGAAATCGTTGATTACCAAATTACGCAGGAAAAAATGGAAAAACCGATTAACGCATTACTTCCTTATCTGAATAAATCACTCAGTGCTTTCTTTGATATTCATCCTATTTATGTAATAAAAGCAGATCACAGTAAAGCTGAAGCCGCGGCTAAAACATTAGCAAAAAGGTTAGAAGTGAAACCTGGCAAATTAGTTATTATGCTGACCGATAAATAATTTTCATCAAAATATAGTAAAAAGGCAAATAATTCGACATTATTTGCCTTTTTATCATTTAAAAATTAAGAATCCAGTTCTTCTCTTAACGCCTGTAATGCTTCACGGGTTATCATTGCTAATGTCCGGTAGAAAACAGTTATTGCATGGGCTTCCACTTTCCCCAGAAATTGCCCACACCATGGCAGCAAATATTCATCAAACAGCACAATTTGCCCCTGAACCTCATCTTCTGCTGCCTGATCTTCCAGCCATGAAGCCCCTAATAACAGAGAACCAAACTGATCGACTGGCCCATCGGACAATGGCATTCCTCGTTCAGTCAAAAATTGACGAATATCGTTTTCACTCTCCCCGGTATAGTCAGAACGGCGGTCTGGTACGTTAGCATTATCTCCATAAAACAGTGCCATATAATCAGCTTGCATTGCGGATAGATCGCAGTTTTGTTGCAAACGATCCAACAATGCATCTTGCTCCAATGGCCATGATTGCTTCAATTTACCTTCGACAATCATCGTCAGAAGTGGTTTCAAAATCGGGTCTTGCGGTTGACGATTAAATAAAGTCCCTAAAATACGGCAGACTATTGAAAATTCATTCATCTCAGTTTCCAAATAAATAGCAATTTTGCTGTTATTGTCTCCAATAGCCGCCCCTATTGTAAAGAGACGTTATTAATATCCTAGTTTTATATCCACAACGCCGGTTGATAATTCCCCTTTTTCAATTCGTCGAATATTTTCACTAATCGTATCCATAGCAATATCGGGAATAGTAATAGCCGCAATATGTGGCGTCACCGTTATACGGGGGTGAGTCCAGAATGGGTGCATCTCTGGTAGTGGTTCCTCAACAAACACATCCAATGAAGCTCCAGCGATATAACCTTTATCAATCGCCACCAACAGATCATGTTCTATTAAATGGGCTCCTCGTGCGATATTAATCAGATATGACTTTGGTTTTAGCTGGCTAAACAGCGATAAATTCAGAATACCACGGGTTTTTGGTGTATCGGGCAGCAAATTGATAAGCACCTTGCTACCGGAGAGAAAATCGCCCAATTGATCTTCACCGTGAAAGTTACCTACATTATTAACCTGTTTTGGAGTACGGCTCCAACAACGCACAATAAAGCCCCATTCAACTAACGTCTGTGCAACACGGCTGCCCAGAACACCGGCGCCCAACACACCCACAACAAAATCCTTGCGATCATGAGGTTCGAGTTGTTTCCACATCCTCTGCCCTTGTTGCAGCTTATACTCATCCATGCGTCGCAAATAATGTAAAACCGTTGCTACCGCATACTCCTGCATTTGCAGCCCCATGCCTGCATCTTCAAGCCGCATCAGTGGCACACCGGCGGGTAACATCCCTGGTTTTTGCTGTTCCTGCTTTAAAATCGCCTCTACTCCTGCGCCTAAAATAAAAATCCCCTTCAATCCAGAGCGATTTTCCAACATCTCATAGGGGGGAGCCCAAACCATTGCATAATCCGCATGCTTATTATCGCCGCGTTTCCATTGGCGGATATTGACATTGGGCAATCGTTGCTGCATACCTTGAATCCACTGAGCAGCATCAAAAAAGGGGTGGTAAAAGATAATCTCCATGACTATTTATCCTCATCTTACATTTTCATACAGGGTTATCTGATGATTGAGTGTAGGTTGCAAGTCCCTTTGTTAATCATCATTACGAAAATTTTGAGAATGTTAAGTAGTTAACGAATTCATTTTTTTCTTATCAAAGGACTTGTACATTTTCTATTTCATCGGCATCAGGTGGATATCAATCCACCGAATTGACTCTTATTTAGCTAACCAATCAAAAAACCAAAGAAAAATATCAGAAGAGTGTTGACGCTTGTAACGCTTTTCCCTATAGTAGCGCCCCGTTGCAGCGACGATGTTAGACAAAGTTGCTGGAATGAAAAAAATGGTGAGGTGTCCGAGAGGCTGAAGGAGCACGCCTGGAAAGTGTGTATACGTGAAAACGTATCGAGGGTTCGAATCCCTCCCTCACCGCCAAATTCGAAAGAAAGCTCAGGTTAAATACCTGGGCTTTTTTCTTGTATATACCCCTGATGCAGGGAGGGTCGAGAACCCTCGACTAGGGTTTGACAAAACGACCTGCCGTTTTGGACCGCCAACGGCGGCCCGTAGAGCCAAGCATACGAAACCTAGTACACTCTTGCCACCCATTGGCAATCTCCTTATGCGCCGTGAGGTCATGCGGGTGTAAGAATTTTGCAGGACGACTACTTCAAGAGAATATTAAGTTTCTGTGATATCGCTGGAGCGGCCCCAATAACGAAATTACCTTGAACTAGTATATCTGCTCCGGCTTCGCTGGCTATTAACGATCCTGCGGCTAAATCCCAATAGCCTAGGTCATGCTCGTAGTAAGCATCTAATCTCCCCGCTGCGAGCCAGCAAAGGTCCAAGGCAGCCGAGCCACAACTTCGAATATCTCGCACTTCAGTCAGAAGTCTAGATATTATTTTAGCCTGCTTTCGACGAATTTCTGGATTTTTCGAGAAACCAGTCGATACAATGGCGTCTGATAGATTAAAAGTGTTACTGGATTTAATTTTATAACCATTGCATCTAGCGCCTAAACCGAGGCCGGCTGTAAAGATATCTCGATGAGATGGATCATATATCGCTCCCGCGACAACTTTTCCATCGACTTCAGCTGCTATTGAAATAGCATAGGCTGGAATTCGGCGAATAAAATTTGATGTTCCATCAATTGGATCAATTATCCATTTAATTCCAGAACTCCCATTGTAGTGACCTGTCTCTTCTCCCAAATAGCCGTCATCCTTGTCTGACAATATTAAATTTTGCAGAATTTTTTCCTCAAGCTCTTTATCGTATATTGTTACTTCCTCTCGATAAGGTCCTTTACTGGCCGCTATTAAGTACTCTTGACTCGTAGTACTAGGCAGATATCTAGCTGCCTCACGTGCAGCTGTAGCACAACGCGTAACTAGACTTGTAATGATTTCTTTTGTAAGGCAAGTTTCCATATTTTCTCCTGCGTAAGTCTGGCGGCGTGATGACAACTTAAATGCTGTTGAGAGTCACTGCCATCAAGGTGGCTGGAGGAACCTTCAAATTTAATGCGGTTCACCGTCACCGATAGCTACAAAGGCTATGCCAAGCGCATGCGGAGCGCTTACGCCGCAACGGCATCACCCATACCGGTTGCTTGGCACATGCACGACCCAAGTTCGCCGAAGCCTAGCTGCTTCAGCCCAAAGGCAAGGCTGACAAACCCGATAGAGTACTCAATCAGGTTTCCTCGACGACCCAACCCATCTGGTAGAGTAGAGATATAGCGCAGTGGCGGTAGGTTCGGTATATCCATTGGCCGCTTTTTTCAACCTACCAGCCTAAATCAGCCCCCTATAGATGGGATTCATGGATCAGTTCCCCTTCTTGGTCTAACAACATGGGCTACCTTCAATGAAGTTAGAACTCAAACAAGGTTAGAGAACATTGCATCTACATGCCGAGAAAGAGATCTGTCGCGCTCGATACCAATCCAATGACGTCCAAGGCGATTCGCCGCATGACAAGTGGCACCAGTACCTGCAAAAGGGTCTAAAATGGTCTGGTCAGGCATCGTCAATAGTTCAATTAAAAAAGCCGGAAGAATACTCGGCCAACGATCCACGTAGGCACTTTCTCCTCTTTCCGCAAGAAATAGTTCATACTGTTGGTCATACTTATCCGAGGTATCAAATTCAAGCAAATTTCCTCGAATATATCGCGCATACGGCTCTCGCTCAGCGACCGACACTTGGTAATATCCAGTATAATCTCTACTCACCACCCAGATTGGAGTAATCGAGTCTGGCAACCGAGATAATCCAACGTTAGGCTGAGGACGAAGGAGTTGAGGATTAAAGTAAAAAAGCTCCTGAATTAACTTCCAGCCGCGAGAAATCAGGTACCGCAAAAAAGAAGACTGTTGTATAGACTTGCCCGACGCGTCATCAAGCCACATACCGCCAAGCTCAAACGCAACTACTCCATGAGTGGTCAATAATCGTTCGAACTCATTAAGAAACTTCGCAAACCAATTGACAAACCTTTCTCCCAATCGGTCAGCATCACGAATACTCAAGTCTCCTTCAAAGGGTGGAGAACATATCACTGCATCAACGCTGCCATCCGAAATATCACGCATGACAGATAAACTATCGCCCCATAGGTACACCCCTAAATCCGTCTCAATACATATATCCTTGATCATTAAACATCCCTCCTATACCAAAGATTTATTATTCGGTGTTTGACCATTCAATGGTCTCGCCTGTTCGTACTGTGGCACCACTATTAGAATACCCTCCCAAGTAATAAAGCAAAGTAGGCTGATAGGTACATGCGAACCGCACTTCGCGTTCGAGTAGCGAGTGGAACAGTTTGTCATCCTCACTTGTAAGCGTTCTAGCGTCATCTATGCTAAACTTTTCATGAAATGGCACGGACAAGAGCAAATCTCGGTCCAAAAGCCAAGCGCTCGTATCAACCGGCACATCTCGAACTTCAGGGCGGTCATGGATCACATTGGACCCCGGAACTAAGACTCTTTGCTCCACATAAGCCCAATACTTCTGTTCACCTTCCTCACGTGTGCGCGCCCAAGGCCATCTATGTTCGAGATACGGTTCCCCCGTAGTAGTTAAAAGAGCGACTTCTGAATATACCGCAGGAGAATCGCTCTGGAAGGCAAGTGCCTTGAGTGACGACAGATGATTGGGCAACCATTCATTATCATCGTCAAGGAAAGCTATCCAAGGATTCTCCGCCATGTGTATCCCTATGTTCCTTAAAACCGACGATCGGCCGGGGCCAGACACATCATTTGATGCCCGAGGCACAAAGTGAACCTTACATCGATCAATACCACTAGAATCAATAAACTCTTTTATACTTTCCTCAATCCAACGATCCCCATCGACCAGCACAATATGTTCCGCAGCAGACTCAGTCTGGCGCTGCACACTCAGTATCGCCCTTCTAACCTCTATTGGCCTATAACGTGTCAGCGTAATTACTGAAATTCCAGCCATAATCTACTCCACTAGGTAAATTTCGGATGACCGCACACAGCCATCATCGGTTGTTATGTCTTTTCGGCAAACTTCTAAAAACTCACGGCTAACTAGATCTTCATATTTCTCTAGTGGTCGCCAGTCGGCTCTTCGTAATTCCCTATGTGAGTGAAGTTTTCCGACACTCCCCAAACAATACTCGCAAGCCTTAAGCGGTTGCGAACGTGTAAGAAATTTATACAGGGATTCTACGAACCCCGGTTCACTGCTAATACGAAGACCATCTACTTCACTATTCCAACCCCCAGCTATACCTTGCTGTGGGATAAAAACGCTCTGAGGACAAAGGAAAAACCAACCGTCTATAACCGTGTGCGAATGCCAGAAATGAGCCATCTTACAAGTATCGTAAACATCTTGAACTAGGGGAAAATCTTCATTTCTTTTTTCTGAGTAACTGAAACGGAAATTATCGTAATAGTTAATCAGTAATTTAACTTTATGTGACGCAGCTTTGGACTTGAAGGATTCAATCTTTTCCTCGTTAGGTAGTCTGCTAGGGTAAAGTGAAAGCTCAAGGCTATCTATTATCTCCCACAATTCTTCTGGTGCCTTGTGAAGAAGTGTTCCATTTGTAGTTAACAAAATTTCATCAGCAATACCGGAGCTAGCCGCCGCTTTGATCAACTCAAGTAAGTTTGGATTTAAAAGTGGTTCACCTCCCATAATTTTCACATAAGATGCATGATACGAGTGACTGAGAATTTCTAAATAGCGACGCATCATGCCAAGGTCGGCATTTTTTTTTCTAAACAAAGGCGACAAATGCGCACAAGACTTACAACTCATGTTGCAATGCAAGACTGCGTTAATCTCAATTCCCTCAGGGTTAAAAACTTTGCCGTCTCGGAGCCGGATATTTTTCATTTTTAACCTCGCAGTTTTTCCATGCATCTTAGTATTTTTAATACGGCAGATACAATATCATCCATATCTTTAGTGGTACCTAGGAGAAGGTGATGAAGAAATGCGAAACTAGTATCATAAGCTTTATGCGCAAAGGGTAAATCAAATCTCTTCGGGTTTAACTGGTGAATCAATTCTTTCGTATTGGCAGTCTTAAATAATAGCGGGTTATAGAGAATATTTGAATTCATCGGCGCGTCTAATGTTTCAATAAAAGTACCCAGCTCTGCGGACATCGCTTCGACTACTCGATGTATAGAGAACGGTCCTACAATATCAGCATCTAGTTGAATCACGTAATCATAATAAGTCCGTCTGGTCAGTCCAATAGGTGGAATGACGGTATTCACACCAGATATTGTTTCTAAGGCATTCGTTAAATATGAAGCATTAGCCTCACGCACTGCATTTTGTTCATCTAATCGCTCAAACTGAGCAAGTGCGATCGCAGAGTGAATTTCTGACAAAGCATGATTAGCACCGCATACTTTTCCCATTTCAACGAGTTCCAATTGTCCCACCACAGGGTGAGTGATGTAAATTCGACCATTTGAGCGATACTGTTGAAGACGGCTATAAGCATCTGGTGAACCACATGTTACAATTCCTCCTTCCCCACAAGTTAATACCTTTGTTTGCTGCAAACTAAAAACACCAAGCTGCCCAAATGATCCTAGCTTTTGTCCTCGCCACTCAGCACCATGAGCTTGTGAACAATCTTCGATCAAAGCTATACCGGCTCGATTTGCAAGGTCGATAAAGCCATCAATATCAGCGGCAGAGCAGTAAGCATGCACCACAAGAATTGCAACGGTTTTGTCACTAAGGGCCGCTTCCGCTGCTTGTACAGAAATGCTAAGCGAGTTCGGATCGACATCCACAAGTACTGGCACAGCCCCCAGTTCGACAACTGTCGATGCACAAGCTACCCAAGTCAATCCGGGTACAATAACTTCAGTCCCCGGCCCCACACCAACCTCCTGCAATGCAATCTTGATCGCAGCAGACCCATTCGTAGTCGCTATAGCGTAAGGGGAACCTTGGTAGTCAGCAAATGCTCGGCAGAACCTTTGCTCATAGCCCTTCGCACCAGTGTAGCATCCACTAATCGCCCATCGTCCCGAGAGCATTACAGCTTCAAGGTTAGCCATGGTTTGCTTAGTAACGATCGGCCATGCGGGCCATGGTGAAGTGCGGACCGGATTTCCTCCAGTAATTACAAGTTCAGAAACACTCATAGAAATTTCTCCATTTTAATCAAAACAGCCTAAAAATCTTAGGCGGGCGTCTTCAATACGATGTTGAACTATAGACTCATCGACCTCATAACTAGCGAAGTCATTTATAAAAGACATGCCTACATCAGCGATTTCCCACGGTGTATCAAGATCATAAAATTGAAAAAGATTATCAGCATGATCTATTATTTCGCGCCCCTTGGCTAAATCGCCTTTAAGATTTCTAATATCAATATCTGAGCGAGTAGGTAAAGCTGTGATTAACTTTGTTGCTAGTGCTTGAACGTCCCGGGAACCTAAATATAGTAAAAAATCTCCAGCGTCTCGTGGATTATTTGAACGTCCCGCAGCAAAAAATCCATCTATTGGGGTGTCTTCTCCAACTGCAACATGTTCATTTATTATAGGAAATCTAAAAAAATCTAGCTTTTCGATGCAGTCAGAAGGCACGTATTCATCTTGGACATAACTTCCGATCAAAGTCATTCCAGCTTTACCACTCAACACCGCCTCTACAGCTTCTTCTTCATCATAAGAATTTGCTTTACCGAGAAACCAACCGTTGTCTTGCAGCTTTCTAAAGAATGAAAACACCGTTTTAATTCTTTCATCTGTATATGGTATTTTTAGATCCATAAGTTGCTGATGAAAATCTGGGCCATTTAACCTCATATTAAGGTAGTCGAACCATGCTACCGCAGGGCAACGGTAACGTGAACCTAGCGAAAAAGGGACAATACCACTTGAACGTAGTTTTTCAGCCGCGACGGTAAGTTCCTGCCAATTGTTGATTGGCGTGTCTATTCCCACTTGTCTAAAAATTGATGGGCAATAATATATGGCCCACCAGAAGTAAGATGTTGGAACAAAATATCGTGCATCTCCTTCATCAAACATCTTCTGAAATCTAGGCTGGAGCAGCTCATAAAACTTCTCAATTCCTTTGATTGATTCAGTCTTAATCATGAGTTCACGCTCCATGAAAGACTTCATGCGATTTCCTGAAAACCAAGTCAGAACATCAGGCGGGCTTACTCGGGTGAGGTAACTTTCAAGCGAGTCTCTAAGTTCCTCATGATCTATGAAAATAAGATTAACGGATCTATTTGATTGATTGCTATTCCAACAGTCCACCACCTGCTTTATAAAAGATTTTGTCACCGGTGTAATTTGGTCTGTTATAAATGAAATAGTCATCTTAACCTCCTGCGCTATTGCTGCTTAATTTGCGTATTTTTAATAGCATTTCATGCATATTCCTCTTGCTATCAAATATTTCTTCTATTGATATATCATTACAACCAATGGACTGTAATTTTTTTAAAAACGACCGTTGATACTTCTCTCGAAATATTCCTGATCCACGTGGAAGGTATGATGTGTGAGCATGCATTATTTTGCTCTTATATAGTTCGTCGTTAACGCTCAGTTGTTCGGTAAAAATATGGTAGCAGTCAGCCGTTATTGAAACTTCAGGAATATCGCTCACTACCTTCTGGGCTTCAATACAAGAGTTTATTAGATTTGTTTCACCACTGTGTAATGGCTCAATGCTAAGCATTTGCTTTCTCTCAATACACACACTCTTGGCTTTATTTATGAAATCAATAAGCTGCTCGTATGCCCAGTCCCGTTTGAAATGCTTAGGTACAGTACGTGCTTGGCCGCTACCAAGAACAATTTTTCGTACACCTAACGTGGCAGAGAGATCAACCATCTGCGTAAAAACGTTAAGCGCATATGTGTGATCAGCGTCATCTCCAACAATTCTAGCGCCAAGCCCTCGCGGCAATGGTGATGTCATAGCTTCGAAAGATATACGCTCTAACCCTAACAATTTCTCGATATTTCCGGCCCTAGAAAGTTGAAGAAGAAAGTCACCTTTTATTTCTAGGTAATCAAAGGCGCATTCTTCAGTCCATGCTAAATGTCTACTATCAGAAATAACACATCCAATACGCATAATAATTAATCCTGAAAAGGATAATCATCGATAAACTTCGAAAGCAATTGAAGTTCACTCTGTATAGCTAACAACCCCTCTTGGAGATCAGAATCATTGATAGATAGTGGCGGATATAATCTTATCCGGCTGTCATACGCCATAGCGATAACCCCGCGACTCAGCAAAGAGGAAAAAAACAGGCGCGTTACCTCAGAAGGTAAAGGACGGTTTGTGCCTGGAAAGACTAACTCTAAGCCGATCATGAGCCCTAAGATTCCAGTATTCCCGACCACTGCCAGATCTTTGGACCATGACTCAATGATACTTTCCGCTAGCTTGCCTAACTCACGACTTCGTTCGATTAGATGTTCATCGCGGATGATTTCAACCGTTGCTAAGGCTGCTGCACTGGCTAAAGGGTTTCCACCAAATGTTGAAGAAGCAGCACTTGGAGAAGAAAATGACGTATTTTCAACTAGGGCTGCATCACTAATTATTGCGCTCGTGGGTATACCAGAGCCCATAGCCTTACCAAGCACCAAAATATCGGGTACTACGCCCTCATGTTCATAAGCGAAAAATCGCCCAGTTCTTCCAAATCCCGTAATTACTTCGTCGAAAATCAATAATGCCCCCAAATCGTCGGCCAGATTGCGTATCTCTTTAAGATACCCCGGAGGGGGAACGATATTTCCATTAGTACCTTGAACAGGTTCTATAATTATGGCTGCGATGTTGTTTGTAGTACTCTGTTTTATTGTGTTTCTTGCAAGTTCAACACAGGCATAATGACAATCTGGGAAGCTGAGGTTTAATGGACATCGATAACAGTAGGCGTAGGGAATATGATGAGCGCCTGTCGGCAAGGGGCCTACATCTCGTTTTCGTGGCCCGGCATGGAGACTTATCGCTCCTTGGGTCTTGCCGTGAAAACCACCCCAGAAACTAACTATTTCTTCTCGACCGCTTGCAGCCCGTGCAAATCGAATAGCGGTTTCTACCGCTTCACTGCCAGTAGAAAACATGTGCATTTGCTTCAGGTTTGACGGCAAAAACTCCATTATACTTTCATGGAGTTGGGCACGTACATCTGTATAGAAACTGCCGACAGTAAACCGCGCAAGCTGCTTCATCATACATTCTTGAAACTTCGGGTGAGAATGTCCAATGTTACAAACACCGACTCCAGTAAAGAAGTCGATGTACCGATTCCCTTCCATATCCCAAATGTACGCATTTTCAGCATGGTCTACTACGATACCTGCATATTCAGTAATTGATGCCCCCCCTGGTAGCGAGTATCTCGAGAATTGCGAAATTATTTTCTGAGTTGTGGGAGATAGATGCTTATTCCTTCTGCTTACCATGTGATCCCCTAGAATTATTCAGACTTTTTGGAAGTAATTAGTCGTGCGAAGGCTTCCCCGCCAAGCCCTTTCGGCTGGTTAGCTGCCAATATAGACTGGAGTATTTTTATATCTGCTTTGGCATCAATAACATCAGTAGCTACGTTTTTGTTAGTAGTAATACATTGATAGAAAACTCGTAGCTCTTCTTTGAATGCATTATCATAAGAAACCTCTACCTCACTGGTTACTAGATTCCCGTTCTGCATGTATTCTTGGGACACTATGGTTGGTACATTTTTCAAAAATGGAGAGCTGAATTTTACCTTTATACGTTCAGAGTCTGAATACACTGAGAGCTCTTCAACATAGTTTCGAACCCCGGATAAGTATGACCAAGTCAATATTATGTGGTGCCTTTCACCGTAATCTAAAACCGTAGTTATGGTCGGGTAACAAGAATGTATAGGCCATATTTGCGTTGACAGCACCTTGATTGGTTCGCCAAAGATAGTACGGATTACATTGATATTATGGACCATGCTACTGAGCATAGCATCGTGGTAAACATATTTAAGGTTTTCCTCAATATTCCCCACGGCACTAGTTACAATCCTATTTTGCTCTCGAATTTTAGTTTCTTTTACATCTTCGGATACATCATCGAACCGGAGAACTCCATGCATGTCGAAGTACTGCTGCTCGTCCGGATGGAGAATTGTCACTTGCGTATAACGAGGGTTTTCAATCTGCTTAGCAAGATCAAGAGCGTATTTAAATCCAGGATCATAACGTTTCATATAGCCAACCATTACGATTTTGTCAGTTTGCTCTAAAAGTCCTTCAATTTCTTCGGCTTCTTTCACCGTAAAACAAAGTGGCTTCTCACAGAAAACATGTTTTCCTGCCTTTAAAGCTTGCGAAACAAGCGGGGCATGAGAGCCTTCGGTTAGGACAAATACTGCATCAATATCTGACTCAAGAAACGACGTGTAGTCGGTATATCTATAGTTAGCGTCAATACCATATTTTTGCCCTATAGAGTTCAAAAGGTGAATAGAAAAATCGCATATGGCTTTAAGTTCAAAAAGCTCGTTGAGGTCTTTTAAATGCGGAAGGTGCATGATCTGAGCAATTGCACCACATCCAACTACTCCTACTTTAATGCGACATATCTCTGGCATTTTTATCTCGCTCCGCCTTGATGAAGGGAAAACACCAAATAAACCACCGCTATCATGGTGCAGCCAATATATTTCATTTATAATCAAATCTATACAATGATTCAGTTAAATAACAGTAACCATCCCCAGCAAAATCAGGACTTTCAGAACATGAACCACTAAACGATTACTTGTGCTCCCCTGACGGGAGAAACTCTCAAACTGGCATCTGCAACTGGCCAGCTCCGAATCCTTCTTCTCTTGATGACGGATGTACACTCACGAATCACTTGCTCATCTCGCTCCTCCGTCAAAACGAAATAGCCTCGCCCTCAGAAATGTTTATTTGTAGTTTTGCGATCACTCCATGTACGTCCACACGATACGAATCTCACTCTTCCCTTTGATAAATCCGACAATCTGCGTCATCGCGTACTTCGACGTAACCATAATCACTATGTACACATGATCCGACATAAGACGGCCTTCCTCGATCTGGCTTTGCTTCTGTTCCGTCAGACGATGAAGCACTTCGCTCAGATCTCCGCATATATGCCCGAATAACGCCTTCCTTAGCTACTTCGGAATTACTCTCCCAGAGCAAAGCTGGGGAGCTCCTACACTGGTCTAGAGAACTTCCTGTACAACATGGTCATGAATATGCTTTAACTCTTTGTTTTTCATAAAATTCTTAATATGGGAAATATCTCTGCCTTCTCTCTGGAACTGCTCTAGACATTATTACTTCTTTAATATATAACTTAGTGTAGTTCACTGTTCATTTTTTTTAATATATAACTTAATGTAGTTCACTGTTCATTTTTAGCCAAAGTATTTTTGATTATACCTCAGTTGTGGTTGCACTTTAGCTGTACTATCTCCGCAGCCGCAGATTTCGAGCGTGATCAAGGCCAACGGCTAGGACTGATGAATGACGAGCAGGCACGGTTTAAGGCGCTTGCACACGAGGTACGTGAGTTGCGGCTGGTGCGGGAAGGGTGGCACGTTGCACCGTGGGGAGGCTGATACGGCGACATCAGTGCGTTATCGCCTTACAACACGATGAGGTCAAAGATTGCGGCCGGCATCCCCATCAATATGTTTGAGTTCAAACCCGTAAACCGGGGGAAGGTCTGTTTGGCTGTCAAGAGAGCATGACCACGATAACAAACAGACTAGCGGAGCTCCCGTAATAGTCCGCTATAGGGAGCAGTTTATACAAGCTTGCAAAGCAAATTATCTGACTTTAGTGAGGTGAAGACCTTTGATAATCAGTGAAATGCAACACAAGCTCGCAACGTGGGCGATAGCTGAGGCCAAACGCAAGTTCGATAGGTTGCTGCGTCTGATTGCCCACCCACAGTGGCTGGCAGAAGCAGTCCAGAAAACACTGACGTCCCGTGGCAGCCTGACGCCGGGGATTGATGGCATGGTCGAACAGTATATGCAAAGTCGGCTATCGGAAACCCTAGCCCAGCTTCGACAGAAATTGCTGATAGGAGACTATCAACTGGCACCTGGCCGGCAGGTATATATCCCGAGAGCCAACGACAAGCAGTGCCCGCTGGGGATCCCGACGTTACAGGATCGTATCGTCCAGCGCGCCATGCTGATGGTGATAGAGCCTATTTGGGAGAGTGATTTTCACACGCTTTCCTGTGGATTTCGGTCTGAGCATAGTGTTCATCATGCAATCCGTACGATGAAGCTTCAACTGACAGATAACCATGAGACTTGGGGACAGTGGGTAATTGAGGGAGATCCCTCCAGCTACTTTGATACGGTGCATCACCGATTATTGATGCAAGCCGTGTGGCGGCGTATCTGCGATCAGCAGTTTCTGTCACTGCTCTGGAAAATCATGAGGGCCGGCCATGTTGACTCTGAGCTGTTTTGTGCAGCCAACGAAAGAGTGCCGCAAGGTGGGGTTATTTCTCCGCTACTGGCGAATATCATGCTGTATGAGTTCGACCAGTATCTGGAACAACATTACCTAAGCCAGAAAACACGAAAAGATCGATGGTATCACAATTACAGCATCAAGCTCAGACGCAGTTCTGCTATCAAAGGCCATTGGCAGTGTCTGCCAAGAGTCACCTACTGCCGCTATACTGATGATTTCATCATCATAGTCAAAGAGACCAAAGCTCAGGATGAAGCTATTCGGGACAAATGTCATCAAGAGCTCGAAGGTCAGTTGAGGCTGAACATGGAAAAGACCCAAATTACCCATGTTAATGATGGCTTCACCTCCTTTGTACACCGGATCATCCGCAAACGCAGCCATTACAGTGATATGCGGGTGGTCAGCACCATTCCCCGGTATAAGGCCAGGAACTTCGCTACCTCGCTAACCCAAATGTTGTCGGGTAACTGGAGAGCCGGATGCTCTGAAAGGAGCACGTCCAGTTCGTCTACCGCCTGTAGGAGGGGCCGCTCTGGCACGTCCCACCAGCGGAAAACCGAAGCGACTTGTTATCGGCAACAAGCGGGCCAGCCCAAGCTGCCTTTGCGAAAGCCGGGGCGGTGCACCTACGCTATAGTGGGGCTTATTAGTTTGCCTCAATGAGCTACGAGGCAAGTTTAAAAGGTACTCTTAAACATGATCAAAACGGCAAAACTTTCATGAAAGAAAAGTCGTTAGTGAAATTAAGGAGAGTCCGATGAAAAATGTCACAGTGGTTGGAGCAGATGGGTTTATCGGAAGCGCCGTGGTCAAGGGACTCTGTCAAAACGGCTACAACCCAGTCACTGTCATCCGCAGTAGTAAAATCGAAAATTATGATACAAACATCGTGTTCTATGTAGCTGGATCGTCCACACCACATAACGCGGCAGATAACGTCGAACATGTCGATTTTGATTTGCATAGTCTTATGCGATTTCTAAATAGATTAAAAAATCTTAAAACACGCCCTTTGTTCGTATTTGCTTCTTCAGCAGGAACAATATATGACCCTTCCGGGCCTCAGCCTTATAGAGAATCTTCTCAGCTATCACCGGTCAACCTCTATGGACGAGGCAAGTTAGATCAAGAAGCAGTGGTGCGACAATCTGAATGGGTGGACCCTCTTATATTGAGACTTTCGAACATCTACGGGCCTCACCAGAAACCCAAGCCGGGATTTGGGGTCATAGCCCATTGGGCGCAAAAGGTATGCAGTCACGAATCAATAGAAATGATGGGAAATTCAGGGAGGGATTATCTCAGCATCTTTGACCTAGTAGACATCGCACTAAAAATTATGAGCAGCTCCCAGTCGTGTTATGCGGGATTAACTGTCAATATAGGATCTGGAGATACAGTTACTCTTAGCGATCTTTATGAAACCTTCGTAAAAGCCGCAGGTCGGCCAATTAATGTGTTCAAAAAACCAGCTAGAGCGTTTGATACAAACTCTGTTTCAATCGATATTTCCTTAGCGAAGAAATTGTTTAATTGGCAGCCCAAAATCCCACTCGATGTAGGAGTAAAAGGTGTGTTAGAGGCTGCTTTCTCATCTAAAAATAAAACATGAGGTAACCGTATCCAACATTATTGATGGGTCTAGACGAGACCAAGTAAATAAATAAAAAATCATAACTAACTCAGCCTCATATTATTTTAATCGGCGTAGTCAAGGAATTGTGTAGTTCATCTGCGGGAACTGAATGAATTACCAGATACGTTTTAAAGTCGTAATAGTGATCATAAGCTATCATCCACAGGTACTTGCAAGGAGAAATATGATGAGTCAAAAAAATCCCATCCGTGTGGCAATTGTTGGCGTTGGCAACTGTGCGTCTTCGTTGGTCCAAGGTGTTGAGTACTACAAGGATGCACCGGATGACCAGAAGGTTCCAGGTCTAATGCATGTCCGCTTTGGAAAGTATCACGTCTCTGATATTGAGTTTGTCATGGCCTTCGATGTCGACGCGGCCAAGGTCGGTCTCGACTTATCGGAGGCAATTAATGCGTCTGAAAACAACACTATCAAAATTTCCGATGTTCCGCCGACTGGCATAGAGGTGCTTCGCGGCCCAACGCTTGACGGATTAGGATATTACTACCGGCAGCTTATTCAAGAGTCTAGCGTATCTCCGGTTGACGTGGTCGCTTCATTAATAAGTGCCAAAGTTGATGTTCTAGTCTGCTATCTTCCGGTAGGTTCTGAAAAAGCAGCCCGTTTCTATGCACAAGCTGCAATTGATGCAGGTGTTGCCTTCGTGAATGCGTTACCAGTGTTTATCGCTAGTGAACCCGAATGGGCTAAGAAATTCGAGGAATCGAGAATCCCAATTATAGGTGATGACATTAAATCCCAAATTGGTGCGACGATAACTCACCGCGAGTTGGTACAGCTCTTTGAAAAGCGAGGAGTTACTCTCGATCACACGTATCAACTGAACGTAGGTGGCAACATGGATTTCAAAAACATGCTGGAGAGAGGACGTCTAGAGTCTAAGAAGATCTCCAAGACCCAAGCTGTCACTTCAAATACCTCGGCTATGTTGTCGGAGAGGAACGTACATATCGGTCCTTCTGATTATGTCCAGTGGTTAGATGATCGGAAGTGGGCCTTCGTCCGACTGGAGGGCCGTAACTTTGGTGACGCTCCTATCTCAATAGAATATAAGCTTGAGGTTTGGGATTCTCCTAATTCCGCTGGTGTGATCATTGATGCTGTGCGGGCGGCAAAGATTGGCTTAGACCGTGGGATCGGAGGGCCATTAATTGCCGCTTCCAGTTACTTCATGAAGTCGCCACCGGAACAATTTTCCGACGAAGTCGCCTACGAAAAAGTCGAGGCTTTTATACGAGGCGAGATACAAAGGTGAATGCTTTTATGACAACTTTATCCTATTGCTAGCCTAGTGTTCCCAAGAAGCAGGTGTAACAAATTCGACGGTGTGCGCCGTGACGATGGCCTCCTTCTCCGGGTTGAGCGCCACCGCCGGAATCTGCATCTAGTTGCGGGTCTGGTGCGCCTGTTAGTACAGTTGATGTAGTGCCGACAGGATAACTTTGCACTGCCCAGCATGACGTTGCTCAGGGCTGACATAAAGCAGGCCGCCATGGCAATGCTCCCATTGTACCAGCGGACGAAGTCGGCCTACTAGCATGCGGCCGACAGATCAGCAAAATTCCTAGCCCAGAAACTCCGGCCAGTACTTTGCTTTCCATCAATAGGCGATTGGCAATATGTTCATACAGGTTGAATTCAAGCTGCTGATAGGCTGAGCATACCAGACGATCAAGCTCTTTACCTGCCGGGTATTCCACCTGGTGTTTTTTGAACCATTCGAAAGCTGAGCCAGTGGCGTCCGTAGCATCAACTCCATGTGGACATAGACTGCCAATCAGCCAGTTTGAAAATACACTTTTGTCAGACACTGATACGCGACGAATACCGAGAAATTCGAGGATTTCCTTCCGGTGCCGTGTACCGGTTCGTTCCAACCAATCCACTCATGGATCTGAGTGACGGTAACTTCCAACTGGTCAGCCGGGTAATGCAGAGGGATATCTGGCATGTTGTTCGTTGTGAGAGGAAAACGTCTTATGCTCTGATAGTACTTAAGCTGTGCAACAAACGCTAGATGATCCCTCGCCGATTTTGGTTTTGAGTAGCTGCGTTTCTTCGAATTTTAAACTCCAATACTCCACCAACTCATCAATATCCCAAATTCGTTCCATTAGTCGTCCTCTCATTATTATCGGACTTTAAATAGCGGTAAAAGGCGGAACGTGAAATATCCAAGGGTTTGCAAATATCACCTAATTGAGTAATTTGGATCTGCACGCATCTGCTGCATCCGCTTAAGAAGCTTAACAATTTTAGACTGAACCAATGACTTAGGGCGTCTCCCTTTTCACCCTGAGCGCGTACGACTTCCAACCTAACATTCACTCCTGGATTAGATCAAGTTCAAACTCAGCCAGCACACTGAATCAGTCTGCCGCCACTGGTTTGTGTGTCGATGGCTTCCTAGAGACTGCAAAAGCCAATGTCTTTTTCCTTAAGGTTATTGATGGGCTCGATTAAATGTTGGATGTAATGCCCCAGACGATCCGGTTTCTAGGCCACCAACGCATTACCCTCCCGAAGAACCATTTCAGTATCTTTGAGACCAAGCCTAACTGCTTTAGCACCACTGGCAATATCAGTGAAGATTTTGTCGTTCCCCTGCTTCTTTGAGTGTCTTGACTTGCAGATCTAGGCTTTGGTATGGAATTGAAACACCTGCGTAGCCTTATTAACACAGAATTACTCCTAGAAATGTACCATAACCCGTTTCGAGAGACGAATATTGGCACTATCCCAATTTACTTCAACATGTTCCGTCTCGCTGCTTTCTCTACCTTACTTAACTGCTGATGTTTCTCCCAGCCACTGTGCACTGTAATACACCTTTATTTAAAAATGGCATTCGGAAAATCTGGTCAATGTGTTCAATAGGGTAGCTTGTAATGTTTATACGAACAACAAAAAATATAGTTGACGGAGCCGCATGAAGAGATAGAATCCTCAGAAACATCATTCTAGCTATATTCAAGATGAGCTGTTTAGTGACTATTCCTTCCGAAGCAGATAAAACGTTGTTAATTGTCCAGAAGCGATTAACGGAATCGCTGGTGGCTGTCTACCTTCATGGTTCGGCTGTAGTTGGTGGTCTTCGTCCCCACAGCGACGTAGATTTGCTCGTGGTTATTGACCAACCTATGACGCCTGAGATTCGGGAATGCCTTGCTGCCGATTTAATGATGATATCGGGCCGATATCCTTCTGATACTGATGGGCGTCGCCCTGTTGAACTGATTGTTTTCTTGCACTCCGATCTCGCTGCATCGCTTTATCCAGCCCGGAGCGAATTCATTTACGGTGAATGGCTGCGTCACGAATATGAGGTAGGAGAAATTCCCAAGCCTGTTTATGATCCAGAACTTACCTTAGTGTTGGCTCAATCACGACAAGAAGCGATACCCTTGGTCGGTCCGAACGCAAGCAGTCTTATACCAGCTATTCCAAGATTGGACATTCGTCGAGCTATTAAAGATGTCCTGCCGAATTTAATTGAGACTCTACAGGGAGATGAACGCAATGTTCTGCTAACGCTGGCGCGTATGTGGCGAACGTTAGTTACTGGAGAGTTTGTCTCTAAGGATGTTGCTGCCGATTGGGCAGTTGCTCGCCTTCCAGCCATACAAGCCTCAGTTTTAGCCTATGCGCGGGAGACCTATTTGAGAGAACGTGAAGAAGATTGGCAAAATCGCCGGCAAGAACTTCAGCTCACAGTAAGTTCATTGCGCGATTGTGTGCTAACAAATCTATAACACTCCCATCATGCTGCCGCTATGTGTTCACAACATAGGCCCCGCATGACTGAAAGCCCGACAACATCCAGCATCTGTCGGAATACCAGGTGCTGAACTGCAAATCCACCGACGACGAAATACACTTACAGGTAGACGCGCCTGATCCCATCGCCGGTGAGGAATGCGGCGTTCAAGGCGAGTTCCGTGCGGTTCGGCAAACGGGTCCCCCCTCATAGATAATCCGTCGCCGTTACATTTGTCGTACCTGCAAGACCACCTTCAGGCTCAACTACCGGGAATGGTGAACGACTTCCACATGACGCTGCGTCTACATGAATACATGGAGAAGGAATCTTTTCCCCCCCCCTACACCTACGTAGCCAAGCAGACTGGCCTGGACGCAAGAAGACGGTGCAGAACATCTTCAATGCCCGCACCGAGTACCTGAGCCGCTGGCACCGCTTCGAGACTTCCCGTATTCTAGGCATCAGCGAATAATACCTGAACCAACATTATCTCTGCATCCTCACCAACACCAAATAGAAAACTCTGATCGACCTGCTGGCCAGCCGTCGTCAGGACGTAGTGACCAACTACCTGATGCGGATGAAAAACAGGCAGAAGGTCAAGATCGTCAGCATGGACATGTGGAACTCCCACTACGAGGCGATAAGGTGGTGCTGCCATAAGCCCGTATCGTGGTTGATAAACAAGAATAAGGCCCCGACTGCGAAGGTCTCTCCGTTCTACAAGAAAACCATCGGCTATGGGGAGCCAGACTTCGCAGAAGAACTCAACTACGAGGTCAATCTATCAACCATCTGAGGATGGTATCAGGTTGGTGGGGTGAAGGTGCCCCATCAACCATTAAATCCGTATACCAAAAGGGGTAGTGACGAGACACAATGGGGCAGGCTGAAATTGCGGTAGCATACAGACGGCCGCCCAAAATTGCTTCAAGCAATTTTTCGAAGAAAAGCAAAAGATAGTATGGATAAAAATATGGCAAGTATTACGGTGGAACCGGCCACTGTCGCAAAGCCCGACGCGAAGGCTCCACTTGCTTGTTCTCGGAGATATGCACCTTCCGCCCCCCCAAACGAGGAGGCTTCTGCCATAGCGATCGAAAACGAATTCGCAACACGTTCTATAACAGAGCTATCAATACCACCACCAATGAGGCGGTCTGTCAAAATTCGCTGGTAAACAGCTGTTCCTAACGTACCGAAAAGGGCTATGCCCAGTCCCATGCCGAGTTCAGACGCTGTCTCTGCCGCCGCACCAGCTGAAGCACTCTTGCCTTCAGGGACCGAGGAAATCACGATGTCAGTACCGAGTGCGTCGAAAGGACCACACCCCAAATACACTACAACAAAGCCGGCCACTACCCATGCTGGACCTAGTTGGACTCCAAACGCTATAGTAACAAGACCTACTGACATCACGAGAAACCCCGTTCCAATAATCGCTCCACTGCTTCTCATTTTTCTTGAAAGAGCGGGAGATATAAGCGCCCCGATAATTAGCCCAAGAGATGCCGGTGCGACTGATGCACCCGCGGCAACAGCACTTAATCCGTAAGTAAGCTGGAGGTACTGCGGCACAAAAAGGGTTAAGCCGCCAACAATGGCGGGTCCCAATAAAAGTACCGTCAAGGCAGCCGCTAGCCCGGCATTAGATAAAATCATGTTGAGATCCAAGAGAGGGTTGCTAGCTTTAAGTTGACGCACAACGAACACTCCTCCGACGACTAATCCCCACGATAAACCTAACGCAGCACTTAGCTTAGTTTCGGCACCGACAAGTTCTTTAAGCCCATAAACAAGAGGAAGTATAGCAGCAAGAAAAAGTATGCTACTAAACCAATCGTACTGTTTTTGACCTTCAGGCTTGAAACCTTTCGGAAAAACCATCGGACCAGCCATTAGCAGAGGGAGCATGACGGGAACGGCCAAGAGAAAAATTGCACCCCATCCAAAAAACTCCAATAAAGCTCCACCGATTATCGGCCCAAGAGCGAATCCTACCATAAATGCAGAAGTCCATATCGAAATCGCTCGTCTCCGCTGTTGCGGATTTTGGAATAGTTCACTTATCAATCCGAGGGTCGCGGGCATAAGGGCTGCCCCGGCAATACCAAGTGCAGCCCTTACGACAATCAGAGTAGAGGCTGTCGGTGCCATGGAGGCTATTGCCGAAAGTACTGCGAAAGCAGCGGCACCGATTAGTAAGACGCGGCGATTCCCCCAACGATCACTCATTCCTCCCATCGGTATCAGGAATCCAGCTATCATGAGGGGGTAGATGTCTAGAATCCACAACTCTTCTACTGATGTGGTGTCAAGAGAGGCAGCGATGTGAGCTAGGGCTAAGTATAGTGCGCTCATATCGAGAGCGAGCACTGCAGTTGGTAAGCAAAGCAAGCAAAGTGCTAGCCAAGATCGTGGCGCGTCCGAAGTAATTGGCTGACCCGATTTTATTGACATTACAAGCTCTCCTATTCGATCCAGAATTGTACCTTTTATAAGTTTCGATTAAATCTAGGTGCCTCTAGGTAGCAAGACAAAGCGCGACTACTCGCAAAACTCTCCGAAGAAAAACCCTTTGTTATTTTAAGCTTGAATCCACGATTCAAGCTTAGGGGTATTTAGGAGCATCTAAATCAACCCATCCCCCAGATTGACAACTGGAATTATA
This sequence comes from Photorhabdus sp. RM96S, assembly GCF_042879335.1. Lineage (NCBI taxonomy): Bacteria > Pseudomonadati > Pseudomonadota > Gammaproteobacteria > Enterobacterales > Morganellaceae > Photorhabdus > Photorhabdus sp. RM96S. The sequence goes on from NZ_JBHFKT010000005.1 coordinate 140,244, forward strand.
TGCTGCATCTATAGCCGCCGATGTCACAAGCGACTCAATTATTAGCGGAACACAACGTGCCGGGTTTCTAACTAAGTCCTCAAAGTCAAGAAACATGTCTCGAAACCAACTTTTATGTGAAGGGTCATTGAATCCAGAATTAATTATCTTTTTAGTGACTTTTCCATCTGATGCATAGGTCAGTTCATCGTCATCTACTATTATTGATCCGCGAGTTCCTGATATGCTGTAACAGGTGCTTCTATGACTTGCCGACCATGATAACGTAAAGCTGACTTCTACATCATTTGTGCACTGCATGCGAACAAAAGCAGTGTCCTCAGTTTCTAGAAATCCATCACCAAACCGCCCAGAGATACATGAAACTGATAGAGGTACTGAGTTTGTTAGATACATTGCTGCGTAAATGCTATGTGGTCCATGATCACGAAGAATCCCTCCTTTTGATATGCTCAATTTCCTCCTCCAATCTGGATCCCAATCTTCTACACCTAAGGCATGACCTAGACGTAGCGTTTTAAAATCCGCACGTACGATTTTTCCCAACTTTCCATCTTGCACAATTTTTCGCACTTCGGTAAGCATGGGAGAAAATTTGTATACGTGACAAGGATAAAATAGTTTATTGCTTGACTTTATTTTGGATATTTGATCCTGATATCCCGACAGATCAGGCAGAAAGACAGGTTTCTCACATAACGTGTGGAACCCGCCATCTAGTGCTTGAGCACTATAGATGGCATGAGTGCTAGGTGGCGTACACACGTCAATAAAATCAAGATCTTCAGATTGCACAAGTTGTTCAAATGTGGGATACGCAGTGAGTCCAAAACATTCTTCCGCTATGCGTCGTCTCTGTGGTGACACATCGACAATGGATGTTACCGAAAGCCCACCACACTGCCGATATCCTGCGAGATGTCCAGCAGCTATCACTCCGAAGCCTATAATTGCACCTTTCATGTTGGTTACCTCATTAAATTGTGGAACTCATGCATGCAAGAGACTTATTCAGAATAGCCATACGAAGCGAGTATGGCATAATCTTGGAGAAAGAAAGGATTTTTATTGTATTACTGTGATGTGGCACACTGATTTTGGTCACCGTAATAGAGGTGATATTTTCACTTCTCAAGCCAAATACCAGACTATTTTGGCGCAGATATAAAATTTTCTCTTCAATGATAGGGGTAAACGATATAGTAGGGTTTTCCGAGCACGGTTATTAATTAACCCTTTTTCTCCTTTGGCGACATAGTCTTTTTTCCAGTGGTAAAAAGTATCCCAAAATATTCCCCAATAACGACAAGTCTTGCTGACATTATTGCCTTCTTGAGCATGAAGCAACATTTTGAGCTTCTTTCTAACTTCCTGTTTTTCTTTCTTATTCATATTAACCTCAACTAACATATGTTAAATAGACATAAAACGGTCAGTCAAGGTCTAAAAAGTCACAGATTACAGCATAAGAAAAGATAATGTATTTTAACTCTTCTCAACTAAAAACAAAACCGTACGCTTCGTATCATTTTGTTTTATATTTATGAGTACATTATCTTTACGCCAATATCCATCACTCCAATATTCGTCAAAGTATTTTTCAAAACCCATACTTTATTAACTCTGCTTTACTATTCGAATTTACATTTGAGAAAACAATTTTGTTAGTCATTGTTGGCATTCCATCAGGTGAATCATAGTATATGACATAATCATTTGAAATTAATGGAATATTCTTAATTTCCTCAAAGGTAAACATATTATAATAAATAAAATTCTCTTTTGTATATGACAAGTTAATATTTGCAAGCGACATAATAAAAACCAAAGCACATCCAATGAGAATGGATATCACAATGATTATACGCATAAAACTACTCAACCGAAATCCCAGCATATTCCACACCTAAATTAACCCCAGTTTGTTCGCTAATATGTATTATACCCGTTATCTTTCAAGTTGCCTCTTTGTTGACTTCACTCGCTCACCCCGGTCACATAGTTATCTATGCTCCCGGGGATTCGCTCTCTTGTCGTCACGAAACATCTTGAAATCCACAGGGTATCGATGCCGGGAAGGTCGAGAACCCTAGAGCAGGATTCGACAAATTTACCCCGAAAGCATTGGACAAAGAGTATCAGCTATCAAATGCTTGGTTTAAGCTTAAAGCACACCCTTTCTGTGTCCTCGTATTGACACGACGTAAAATTTCAACGAGCACGCCGGGATATTTACCATATTCTCTGCTAATTATCCCGACATCATCGGTAACAATAAATGCTGGGTAACTCGTTGATGACGCATCCATATAACTCATCAAACCCGGCGTTCCATCAGGTACAGGCTTCAATGTTTCAGGATCAAGTGCTCGCGCATATACCCACGGCGGAACACGTTTACGTTGCATCTCATCTTCAAAGAAACACGTGTTGAGTTCAACTTGATTAAATATATCGCGAATCTGACTAATATCACTGAGATTGAAAGTGTCGAACAAAAGATGATTAAAATCGTCGCGTTTCAGGGATTCTTTTTCGTAACTTTTCCAGCCGCCCCCCGTTATGATATACAGGCTTTTATCCCCAGAAAATAAGATATTTTTATCTTTCATATACTGGCAGAGCAAATAAATAAAGTATGGTGAACCGATAAGACAAATATCTTTACCTTGATTTTTTATTCGTTCAAGGCTATTCAATGTTTCAACAAAATCTATTCGTTCTTCCGCTACGGTAAATGTCGTGGGATATAATAACTCTACCAAGCTCATAACATATTTAAACCAAATGTTATGAGCATTAAATCTATCTGGCCCCAAGTTGACCAACTCCATTTGATGATCAAACCAACTACCAACATATTTCATGCCATAACTCACAGAGCCTAAGAGTCTCTCAATACTTAGTCTGTCACGCGCCACCTGACTTTTTAAACCACTCGTGCCACTACTGGTAAACCAACTTTCAATCTCGTTCTCCTGAGCAGTTAATAAACGAGTAAACTTAAAAACTGATGTTGGGAATACAGGTATGTCATCAATTTCCGTAATATTGTCATCTACTTTGTGTGCCTGACAGTAATGACGATATTCTTGACAATGTTTATAGTGATGACGAAATGCATCAAACACAAGTTTATTTCTGATTTTTTCCTGTTCATCGTAAGACCAAGCTAATGGATCGCTCGAAAAAATCAAATCATCAATTTCTGAGCTTGCGGTGATTTCTTGTTTATCAATATATGAAGTCATACCTGTTTTACCCCTCCCGATAATTTAGAGAGTATGGCAACAACGCTGCCATACTCTTTTACTACATGTGGTACTTTTTAATATTATCATTAACAATATTGATTACGTTTTTTTGGTGCATCAAGTCATTCATGGGTTCAAAGGATAGCAATACACTTTTTGCACCACACTTTTCAATTGCCAGCTTAGCCGCAGCTATACATTCCGTATAATCTCCGACAGCGTTTTCTGTGATTATCTCTTCAAGTTTATTTTCGAGATTTTCATTAGGATACCTTTCAAGAACATAATCACGGATAAATGCACGTGTCTCTTGTTTAGCTTTCTTACTATCTTCGTTATAGTTAACCAATACCATTAACTGATGATCTATCACTGATAAGTCAATGCTATATTTATCAGCAACGGCTTTATACCTTTCAGCATATTCATATCTAACATCATTGGAGTCATCCCACTTAAAGATGAGAGGAATGCCTTTTTTAGCAGCCCACTCAACAATATGATGACTGGTTGCTGTGACATATCTCCGAGGCCCTCCTTGGGTATAAGCATGGGGGTTTACAGATATTTTAGGGAAACTATAAAAATCGTTATCAGGATTACAATAGCCTGTTGTTAAAGCATCGTTAATAATTTCATAACACTCTTCAAATAGTTGCTGTTGATATTCAACAGGGCGATTAAAAAGACGCATTTCATCTTTTTTTTCACAATCACTAAACCCCAAAATAAATCTCCCTTCGCTTAATTGATCCAATAAACAAGCCTCCTCCGCTATTCGGACCGGATGATGAGTTGTAATAATGTGATTCAACGAGCCAATTTTAATTTTTTCTGTTAAACCGAGTAAAAAACCAGAAACAGTCAGAGGAGCACCGACAATACCATTACCTGAAAAATGATTTTCATACACCAAAATCTGTTCAAAATTCAACGTGTCAACATGCTCTGTTATTTCCTGCATGCGAACTATACTTTGTTCTTGAGCAGTTGTTGAATTGATGAAGTTAAGGAAGAACAATCCAAATTTCATTTCTTTTTCCTTAGCTACTATAATAGCGATCGTTGTTTTTCTTTAAGAAACGGCATGACATCAGACTGGAAGAGTTTCATGGAGGCAATAATTTCATCTACTGTTCCATTAGCTTCAAATCCACAACAGATATTTGATATTCCTGTGGCGTCAATGTCTTTTTGAATGATGTCAATGCATTCCTGCGGGGTTCCCACGGGATTGATTTCGTAACTGTAATCAATGCGGCGATTAGTATCTTTATGTCCTTTTAATACAAAGTCACGCCACTGCCCTTTATTGAAATCATAACCTCTTGTTTTGTCTGAATCATCAAAAATGGTCGTGGCATTCACATAAGAGTCATACCAATGCCCTAGAAAATTCCGACAAATCTCTTTCGCTTTATTTGAATCATGATCTACAGATGTTATATATGATAAACAATGGTCGATATTATGAATATCGTGCCCATATTCTTGAGCCACCTCGTTATAGAGCTCAAGTTGTGCTTTCTTTTCGTTAGTATTTATAATCCAACTTAATATCATTGGTAAACCAAATTGAGCGGCCCATTCAGTAGTCGAGGCTGATTCAGCAACCACATAAACAGGTGCTCCACCTTTACTATATACTGTCGGGTTTACTTTTACCTTATGGAACTTGATATGTTCATTATCAGCTTCCATATATCCCTCGGTCATTCCATTTTTTATCAACCCGTACCAGCATTCCGCTAAAGCGCGGCTGTTATTCATATCTGTGCCAAATACACGAAAGTCTTTGTTGTAAAGCCCCCGACAAATACCAAACCGAAATCGTCCTTTTGACATTTGATCCAATAAATTCACATCTTCAAGTTGGCGCACTGGATGAGCTGTGGGAAGAACAATAGCCGCAGTCCCTACATTCAATTTTTTGGTTGCACCAAGTAAATACGCAGCAGCGACATAAGGGTTACCAAGCAAACCAAACTCCGTGAAATGGTGCTCTAGTAACCATACAGTATCAAAACCACACTCCTCAGAAATACGACCTAATTTAACCAAACGTTTCATTACTTCTGTTTGAGAAAATTGGGGGGGTTGGTATGTAAGCAAAAAGTTTCCAAATTTCATAGTGAGTCCTTATATACCCGTCATCTTTCAAGTTGCCTCTTTGTTGGCTGCACTCGCTCACCCCGGTCACATAGTTATCTATGCTCCCGGGGATTCACTCCCTTGCCGTCGCGATGCATCTTGAAATCCATAGGGTATATTTCTATTTAAGTAATAGGTTTTAAGACAACGAAATTGCTTGATTTTCAATCTCAATTTTCATTCGACGTTCATTGACTGTCGCAATAGTTAGATGTTCAAATGAGGGTTCAATAATATCAATATCAATATCAATATCAATATCCAGACGATCATTATCCATCGCGATAGCGGCCTTCGTAACCGATTGATAAAAATTGCGCAGGACCACTAAGTTTTCACCCAAGTCATGAGAGCTTCCCAGCAAAGAATATATTTTGCATCGCTTACTACGAATATTTGATAACAATGTGATAACTTCATCTTGCTTTACCCAATTGTCATTATTTGCAGTAAAAGCAATAAACGGTATATCAAGATACATCATGCTATTAATTGTAGAAGTTAAATCTTCCCAGCCAAAATCAAGGCAATCTCTCGCAAAGACTTCAGCACCCAATTTATGGCCTTCAAAATCCAGATTATTCGGTAGTTCATCAATGGGTAAACTGAGATAATCAAATCCTAAAGCTCTTTCAAGCGTATATTTTAAGTTAACAACACCGACCGCGGTGATTAAAAACGAAACATTAATTTCAGATAGACTTGCATAAACTATCCGTGCAGATAAGCTTGAAGCCAAAATACCACGGTTATTTATTTTTCGTGTATTTAACCAATCAACAACGGCTAATAGACTCTGTTTTCCTATAGACATTGTAAATTCATCAATTGTCCCTGAACTCAACCCAACGTGGTGAAGTGAATCATAGCGAATCACATGAAACCCATTCTGCGATAAATATTCCGCCAAGCCAGCAAAATGATCCATCCTTCGGGCAAAGCCCGACGCAATAATAATGGTATTCTTTCTCTTTGGGCTGTTTTCTTCTGGCAGCGTTTCCCAAACATGAATTTTTTTATTTCCTTCAACACAAAGAACATGGTCGATGGTTTTATATTTGGATTTATTTTCCATTCTTTTTACCTATTATGGGACAAATACAAGGAATTTATCTTCTTCCAAGAATCGAGTCTGTTCTATTTCAACCGCAACATCCTTAGCAGTATAGTTAGATGGCCTCTCATGAGAAATATATGTCACTAATCGTTGTAACGGCCTCATTCCGTCATGAGATCCACCAACTCGAAATATGTTATTCATTCCTGCTTCTACAATCCTTTCCGCACCTCTTAATGCCAACGCATCTCGATACTTAAATGCTGATTCCCAAGGAAAAATAGATATGGTTTGCGTCTTATTTTTTTGAACATAAGGCAATATTTTCTCAATATTATCGACGTGATGAAGATACACACATCTGCCAAGTGGTTGATTAAATTCCACACCCGCATTTGACTCAATAATCATCCAACGTTGATGAATATCCACCTCTACTTTTAATCCAGCAAACAAGCTCTCTTTTTGGACTAAAGAATAGGCCGCCTTTTCATCAAAATCTTTTTTGGCGTTTGGTAATATATGCGCATATAGATTAAGTTTTTCTATCAACGCTAGCTTAAATTCTTCATAATGACTTCCCATGTAGTATATGTTTTGGGTGGAAAAACAAGCTCGCTGATCGTAAAAACAAATATCATGGGCCGCACCGGTAGCTGCTGATGTCAAGTCAACTGGGTTATCAATAATGCAAAAACTCTTCTTAGAACCAAATTTAATCACGTCAACATAAGGTGGCGCTTGTCCTACAGCCCAATTAATCGCATCTTCTCCTCCCCAAGCAACAATGACATCCGCATGTTGCATAATTTCTTTTGCGAGTGATATATCCCCTTGATGTTGCCAATATACAACAGACAAAGAGCGCGTTATCGGATGATTAGGATCTACATCGATAAAGCTTAACGCTAATGCATGAGCTGTAAAAGGATCGGTTGATGATGTTTTTATAATACACTGATTCTTGGTTAAAATTGCGCGCAATATAGACATGATCCCAGATAATGGAACATTACCTGCCAACAGATGTACAGACTTACCTTTTGGGAAAGCCTTAATATAACTCTCATCCTGAGGCAGCCACTCATCCATGATATGGCGAGAACCAAGCTCATTATTTACAACATCATAAAGGCCACCTTTAGAACATAAAATCATAGATATCCAGTTGGCCTCTAACTTGGCCATTGCTTCTGAATATCCCATATATTTTTTTAAATCACGAATGTATGTCCTGCGTCTTGAATATTCTTCATTTTTCCATCGTTGCCCTACCGTATAGAGAAAATTGACAATATTATGCAACCGTAATTTATTATTTTCATTATAATCAATAATGTTTTTTACATGAGAATTATTCAATATTGGCAGGTAAATACTATTACCACCAAAATTAATGGATTGTACTAAATCATCACTTTCGGGAAAGATTTCAACCTGACCATTAATAATGAATGAAATTTTTTTAGTCATATTTACCATCCATTTAATAGGGTAATTCCAACTTAAGTTGCTGTTTAACCATCTTATAAACTGGTTATCCTAACACTTGCTTATTTCACTTTTATGTTACGATGATGAAAATAACAAAATATCCAGAAAATAAAATTTATGATTATAAGAAACTTAAATTATAAATTTAATCATAAATAATAAAACTCTGAACTTTCAGCTCAGAAGCATTAATGTAACCCGGCGCTCATAAATATAATTCCCTTTCCATTCTTAGTGTCTTTAAAATAGCAAAATAAAATTTTCATATCAACAAAATTTATTAATAAAAAATTTAAATCAGGGAAATCAAGGTCTTCTTTATGTGAGAAATATTCATGAAGATTATTAAATCGATTATTCATTCAATGAATCCTTATAATAACTTTTCAAAATAGTAGATCACTTGGAGGGAGCTTAGTCCAATTTTTGCGACCTGAACAATTGCAAAATAATCTCAAACTACTAAATGGACTGAGTTATCCCGGTCATAGCCCCATACTCTGCAATGAACGACGCCAGATGAAAAAAATTACCTGTTTATTCACCCTAATTGAATAAAATTGAACGCCTGTGGCAATCCCTGCGTGAAACAGTAACACGAAATCATTGCTGTCAGTATATGTGGCAGTTGCTCAAAAAAATGAAAATATTTTTTAATTCATTTTCCTATAGGAATAACAGAGAATAATAAAATAGGGTGTATCATAATTATAAAAAGTTATTTAGAGGGTGCAACATTAATCTTTTAATTTCTAGTTTTTTGGGTTTTATTCTTTTTCCCTTTCATGATATTTTTTATGAAAAAAATAGCGAAACGTATTAATTGAAATAATTAATGATATTAAACAGCTCGACAAAATAGTCTCCCCATTTGAGGAAATACAATCTGGTTTGAACGATTTAAGTAATCATTAAATCAACACATAACACTAACCGGCTCGAATTATGTCTATGATATCCCCAAATGAACAGCGCCTGATGCAAAAACTGTCCAGAAAAGACACTGCTTGCAGGCTTATGGCAATTCAAGTCAAAGTCTTCTGTTATCTGAATGCTGTGTACTGTAACGAGATCTGCAAAACATAAACATCAATATCACCTAAGCAACGAATTGATAAAGGGTTTCAAGATCTGATGTTATAGAATATCATCAAAATCAGATCTGAAATTGACCAATTTAGCCGTAACTAGTAACTAACTTAACCAATTTAAACGTGGATCTATCATGACAAATAGAAATGTTATCTGGTTAGTAAGGCCCGTAGGTTATCAGGCCATTTTGAAACGTTGCCCTGGCTGTGAAGTAAAAAAGGCGTTTTATCCAGCCGGCACTTTTAGGGTTAATGCGCAGAAAAAAGTCTTAGATGTGTGGAGTATCTATAAATGTGAGAAATGTGATTACACCTGGAATATTGATATTTTTTCCAGGATTCATGTCAACAAATTGGAAAGCAATTTGTATGAACGGTTTTTGCATAATGATCAAGATGAAATACGACGGTATGCATTTGATTACCGCGTATTGGCAAAAAATAGAGCTGAACTCGGCGCTGCTCCTGACTTTATCATCGAAGGTAAAAAGCTTCAGGACATCGCTCAAATTCCAGCGGCAGAGATCACAATTCAGCTTGAATATCCCATTCCTATCAGGTTGATCTCAATCTTGACCAAAAAGCTCGCATTGTCACGTAGTCGAGTGGAGAAGCTCGTTGGGCAAGGCACTATTCAGGGGGTAACGGAAACGGAATTAAACAAAAAGTTGAAACGTGATATCACTCTTAGCGTTAACGTTAACAATTTATTGCAAGAATATGATAATTATGGCGTCTAAATGACGCCAGATTTCCTGGAGATGACATAGGCAGTAAAAATGAATGAAATGAATACGATAAAAAAATGGTGGGTGCTCACTGCTGTTTCAGTCGCGTTATCGCTGGTTGCTATCGATATGACCGTGTTATATACCGCGTTACCGAGTCTGACCCACAGTTTGGGGGCGAATACAACGGAAAAGTTATGGATAGTGAATATCTATCCTCTTGTCGTCTCTGGGCTGTTGCTAGGCGCGGGTACCTTGGGAGATCGTATCGGGCATAAACGGTTGTTTGTTTATGGTCTCATCATCTTTGGCTTCTCATCCTTGATAGCGGCCTACTCCTATTCGCCAGAAATGTTGGTGGTTTCTCGGGCATTATTAGGGGTTGGGGCGGCAATCATGATGCCTGCCACACTGTCGATTATCGCTTTGACATTCGAAGATGAAGATGAGAAATCATTTGCCATTGGGATTTGGACAGCGGTTGCTTCTGGCGGCGCGGCAATAGGTCCCCTGATTGGCGGCGTATTGCTTGAATATTTTTGGTGGGGATCAGTGTTTCTGATCAACGTTCCTCTGGTGATTTTGACACTCATTCTGTCGTGGTTGTTTGTCCCAACAGCGAAAACAGATTCGTCTCACCCGTGGGATCTTATTGGCTCATTGCAGATCATGGTTGTCTTGATAAGCTTCGCCTATGCCATCAAAGAATTTGCCAAACGGGAGCCTTCTTATATCGGAATATTGATAACTTCCACCCTGACGATAGGTTTTCTGACGTTGTTCATTCGACGGCAAAAACGCAGTGTGCATCCGTTGATTGATTTTGACCTGTTCAAAAGCCCGGCCTTCTCATCTGCGGTTATCGCCGGGCTGGTGGCTTCCGCCTGTTTGATGGGCCTTAATCTGGTGTTAAGCCAGCGTTTGCAACTGGTATTATCATTAACGCCTTTGCAATCCGGGCTCTATTTTCTGCCATTCTCATTGGGTGCGATTGTTGCAAGTCCTGTGAGTGGTTGGGTTCTTCCTCGCTTAGGGAGTGCACGCTTCCTTATAACCTCGTTGTTGATGTATGCCATTGCCATACTGGCGCTCATGGCGAGTTTTTCAGCGCCGCTACCTTTGCAGATAATTTGCTTTTTTGCGCTCGGGACATGTCTTGGAGCAACAATGACTGCGGCATCCAGTACTATCATGCAGGCAGCACCGCCTAATCGGGCAGGGATGGCGGCGTCCGTTGAAGAAGTTTCCTATGAATTGGGCGGTGGGTTGGGCATTGCCATCATGGGCAGTATTATGTCAGTCATCTATAGCTATTTTATTGAAATTCCAGTGGATTCTCCTATCTACGATGTGGCTAAAGATGGTATTGATGGCGCATTGATTGCGGCAAAAGAGATGGCGCCGGATGCGGGGCAGGCTTTGGTCAGCCTTGCTAAGTCAGCATTTGATGATGCTGTTTTTTCTGTGATGGGTGCTGCGTCCCTGTTTCTTCTGATGATGGCGGTGTTGGTGTGGTTCAATTTCCGCCGCTCCTCACAGAGTGATGCATCTCATGCCGCGATTCATCGTCAGTGAAATAGATGAGCCGGATTGATTGTACTCATCGTTTCTTAATAGGAAATTAATGGTTGAATAAGGGAACCGCTTTTTGGCTGGTTCCCTGACCTAACACACCGGCGACTAGTCGGGTAAGTTCCTCGACCCAGTATTCTGGGCGGCCTCTTTTCTTCATCATGTAGAAGAGTTCATAAAAGCCGAAAAGTGCCAGTATGGTTAAAACAAAACGTTAACCAGATTACTTATTTGATAGTAATAATGTATTAATTATTTTGGTCCAGCTCAAATATCTGGATTGATTCGTGGAGATTTGTTTTTTTATTGCTACTTTTAAAATCGTTACTGTGTTTTTAGTATCTGAGTAAATGACGCTAATTATCATTCTATACCCGTCATCTTTCAAGTTGCCTCTTTGTTGGCTGCACTCGCTCACCCCGGTCACATAGTTATCTATGCTCCCGGGGATTCACTCCCTTGCCGCCGCGATGCATCTTGAAATCCATAGGGTATATGCAGGGTATCCGGGCTATCAATTCCCGTTTTTTTACTTTGCATGCTCGCTTTCTCTGGTAGTTAAAAGTAAACGTTGTGTTATCCCACTAGTTTATATACAGAAAAATACGGAGTCTACACAACGTCTTAATTTCGTTTCTGCCCGCAGGGCTTGCAATGGAAAGGTGAATATTATGCGTGTTCAATTAGGGCAATTATATGATTTGCGATATTCGCTGAAAGTTGATCAATTATGTGTCGGTGAAGTATTAATGCCCTTGGAACGATTGGAACCGGCACACCTTAAGGTAGCAATTGAATATCTATTAAATAAGTATTCTGTCCTGAGAGCACGGTTTGTCGGTAGCGGGATGGATATGAAGATGGATTTCGTGCCGCCTAGTAGTGAATTATTGCATCAAACTTTTGAAGTCAGAGAGCAAACCGATAGTCCATGTGATCGCCGGCGCTTAATAACAAACTACATTGCTGAGGTTAGAGCTGCCATGAATTTGGCAAATCCGCCGTTATTGCGTTACTGCCTGTTTAATGGAAATTGTGCACATGATCAAAGATTAGTATTGATATTCAATCACCTAGTTTGTGATGGTATTTCCAGTAGGATCTTATGGCGAGATCTTTCAAAGGCATACCGAATATCAGTGAGTGGTCAGCCACTTGCACTTGAGAATGCCACAAATTATGAGCAATTTTGTGCTGAGTTGTATGATCGACATCGGAAAATCGTAAAAGCTGTTATCCCTGATGGTGAACAACAAGTTGAACAACCTACCTTGAATATTCTCGGTGGGCGGAGTGTTGAGTCACTACCCATTAGCCGATTGTCTGAGACCGTCACAGAAGTCAAGCAGCTTGATGGCGACGCCTTAAATAGGATACGCCTTTTGGCCAAACGCCATCGTGTCAGTGTTGCAGATTTGTTGTTAGGTGGTTGGTTAAAGGCGCTAGCGGCTGTTTTTAGGAAAGGTAGCCTGAATATGCTGTTGTGGGTCAGTCCTCATTTTGTGGGATATTGGGAAACCGGATCAAGATGCGCAAGAGATACCATTGAGCATGGATATAGAGATCTATGCTGATACGATGGAGGTCACTATTTCTTCCAGACCAGATTGCCATCTACAGATTTTACCACCTCGTTTAATGGATCTTTGGTTAGACATAATTGGAGAACTTGGAATTGAACAGCCATTTGGCATGGTGTACTGCGCTGCCCTGTTGATCATGAATCGAACTTTTTCGATTTAGGGGGAGATTCACTGGTCGGGGCGGAGTTGGTGAGACAGGTTAATGCTCATTTTAATGTTGCGGTATCTATGGTTGATCTTTTCGAATCGAGCACCGTGGTGTCTCTTTCTATGCAAGTAGAGAAAAAACGATGCAAATAGAAAAAAGCACAATCAAGGTGATGTACTCTAGCGCGGATCAGCAAGACCAACATGTTCGGGCAAGGAAATTAGCATGAAATCAAAAACACAAATGCATTATTCAACAGATATTGCGATTACCAGCATAGCTGGACGTTTTCCTAATGCGGATTCAAGTCAATATCTTTGGGATGCGATCTTAGGGAAACGAGAACTGATTTCGAGTTATACCAATCAAGAACTTCACGATCAGGGCGTTAATACTGATGAAACCGGATTGCATTACGTTCCGCGTGGTGCGTACCTGCAAGATCCAGAGGCGTTTGATTACAGCTATTTTCAAATGATGCCAAGAGAAGTTTCTAAAATGGACCCTCAGCAACGGATTTGTCTGGAGGTTTGCCATGAGGCACTGGAACTTAGCGGTTATTCCAGCGGGGCAGACGCAGGGATCTGTTCAGTGTTTGTCGGTTCTCGCCAGAGTACCTGGCAAACCGATATATCGACGCAGAACCATTCTCCTGCTGACACCATGCTGCTATTTGGCGGAAGTTCTGTAGATGCTTTGGCAACGCGTGTGGCGTATAAGCTCAACTGCTTAGGACCTGCTATCAGTGTTGGCACTTTTTGTTCAGGTTCGCTGGTTGCTGTGCACATGGCTTGCAACAGCTTGTTGCTAGGTGAAAGTGACATGGCGTTGGCGGGTGGTGTTTGCGTCAGGTATCCCGCTCATGTTGGCTATGTTTACCATGCAGGGAGAATATTATCCCCGACGGGACGCGTTCGTGCATTCGACGAGAAAGCTGACGGTACGATTTTCTCTGATGCCACCGCGTTCGTGGTTTTACGCCGTCTGGAGGATGCTCTGCTTAATGGCGAGCCGATTTTAGCGGTTATCAAAGGATCGGCAATCAACAACGATGGGGCGGTCAAAGCGGGTTATAGCGCTCCGGGTGTTTCAGGTCAGGAGCAGGTGATCCGTCGTGCGCTTGCTGCGGCTGATGTCCGAGCTGAGCAGATTGGTTTGATTGAAGCACATGGGACTGGCACACCTGTTGGTGATGGGATTGAATTACGAGCACTAGGGCGAGTATTTGCCGACGTATCGGCCAGATCGTGTGCTTTAGGTTCGATTAAATCCAATCTTGGTCATGCTGATTGTGCATCAGGTATCGCCGGGCTGATAAAAGCCATCTATGCTGTCAACTTAGGCATTATTCCGCCATCAATGAATTGTGAATCTCCTTGTGCTGAACTGCGGGACCCTGAATCCCCGTTTTATGTGCCTACTGAATCCAGAGATTGGGATAACGATAAAGCGGCGAGAATTGCCGGTGTTAGCTCGTTTGGGATCGGTGGCACCAATGTTCATGTTATCGTTGCTGAACCACCGGCGGCAAAGCCTGACACACCTTCCTCGGCGGCAGTACATCTGATCCCGCTGAGCGCACGTACCGAGACAGCGTTAGCGCAAAAAATTTTAGATTTAGTGAAATACCTTGAACAGAATCCAGAAACGAATATCGCTGATGTGGCATTCACCTTGCAGCGTGGGCGACGACATTTACCCATACGCAAGGCGATTGTCGCACGTGATATCCATGAGCTGATATCGAGCCTGCTAGATAAAGCCCTAGTGGTGACCCCTCAATTGAGTGAACTGCAAGAGATGTTTATTTCGCCTGCCTCTGTCTGGCAGGCCGGGGGAAGTATCAATTGGGATATTTTTTACCAGAGCGAATATCGTAAACGGCTCCCGCTGCCAACTTATCCATTTGAAAGAACGGCAATCTGAGCTGTAAAACCGGTAGAGATCGTCTTCATTTTGAGGAAAGTGAGGTTGATATGAGTGATATTGAAATTATTCAGAGAGAAATAATCGCTATTTTTGCAGAAACATTTGGTTTACCGAAAGAAGAGATAAAACTAGAAATACCGTTGGTTGAATTGGGGGCGGAATCACTCTTGTTATTCGAAGCATTGGAGCCCATCCATAAACGATTTGGTATAAAACTTTCAGTGCGGCAATTTTTCGCAGAATTACAAACGGTTCGTCAACTCAGTGAATATATCTTGATGGCGGATAAAAATAAGGTTACGGCAGATAACCATTCAGTCACTCAACCCGCCTTGGCTGATCAAGAAAAAAGGTCTGAACAATCCGATACGCTAAATATTCCACCGGTTAAGAAAGAACGCCTTTTCCAATGGATGTCAAGAAGTGCGCCATCGATTGAATCTGAGGAGAGAAAAAAGTATCTGGCTTCATTCATACCTAAATATAACGAGCGAACGATTAAATCCAAAACGCATTCGGTAGCTGTGCGTAAAAATATTGCAGATAGCCGCTCTGGGATTGGCTTTAAACCCTCCATAAAAGAGCTACTTTACCCAATAGTCTGCACCAAATTTTCCGGGCCTATCGTCCAGGATATTGATGGTAATGATTACATCGATATTCGTCAGTTTATCGCTCATAGTGCTGGGGCGGTCGTGACAGAAACGATTATTGCTAGCGGCAATCCCTATCATATCTCACTAACCTTCTCAATTGAAATATTCAAACTTAACCTTTATACCGATATAACTCTCCCCACATTATATTAGTTATTTTCTCAATATGATCAAAACGCCCTGCTATTTTATCCAATATTTGCGGTGATAATGTAGCCTCAAATTTCAACGCTAGAATAGATAAAACTTTCCAGTGTTCAATCAATTCCGTGCAACGTTCAATCAGAGAAGGTGCAATATCAGCTCTAATTAAAGAATGTTTTAACAAATTCAAATTGGGTATCACATACAATACACTAATATGATCAAACAATCTTTTAGCCGCCCGGCAAGCTTCTTCCTCTGCCTGCTGAAACGCGTTCAGACATAATTTGCCATAATTTTTCAACGCGTCATAATATTCAGGCAAGGTATTAAATAATTCGGCCTGATGCGTCAGTAATTCCCTTACCGGTATAGCTTCCTGATCTTTCAGTGAGTCAATAATATAAAAATTACCCATATGATCATAAGTTTCATTGGGCACTTTATCAGAAAGCGCTAAATAAAATTGCTCAGATGGCATCCATGCCTCACAAGCATAGGATTCCCGATCAACCACCAAAGAATCAAAGATACACGCTTGTGAATAATCATCCGTAATAGCGGAGATCAACACAGCATGCAAATATTCTGGTTTATTAATATAAACCTCAGAATAAGATAAATGTACCGAATTAACCCAAGCAACGACACCCTTCCTCTGACATAATAATTCATATAATTGAAGACGCCAATGAGCGTAATCTATCGGTAATGAAATTATATTTGTACCCAAAGTCGCGGCACCAGTTAGCCCAACGGTTTCAACCGAAAAAGTATATTCAGGCATATTCAGTGCATCATACCCACTACGAAATAGATAACCATTGCCAGCTTCAAAGATCTCTGCCTCAAAAATCTCTTTACCCTGTAGATTAAGTAATCTTGTCAAGCTACCGGTAAAACAATTTATCGCAACATTTGCGTATGATTTATCCGTCACATTTTCCATGAGTATTTTATCACCTCGATACAATGGACTAATTTATGAATAACTGACCAAGTATATTACACCCTGTAATCACTGTTATTTTTCCTCCAATATTATTGCGGCTGCTTGTGCTATATTTTCGACAAGTAAATCAGGTTCATAATTCAAAGTATGTGCTAACAGCGCCAAAAGTAATCTCTCAATTCCAAATGCAATACAAGCGGAATGCATAGAACTATCACTGACACGACTGATAATAAGGATGTGTTTCCATATAATCAAATATCATCTCCAGATATTTTTCTAAGATGGTAAAAACACACATTTTATCCCAAAATCAATTAATTAATTGACATTTTAATCAGGACGCCATCAGGGTTATTCTTTCCATACGATAAACCCTTCAATATAAAGTTTGTCCAGTGAAGTCTTCAAAAATGTATCTACTGCAACCTCCGGCGACATAATAAGCGGCTGTCCCCTAACGTTGAATGAAGTATTCACCAGACAACCATAACCCGTTATCTTCTGTACCTCTTTCAATAATCGCCAAAAAGTTGCGTTAAAAGCTCGTTCAACAAGCTGAATACGCGCCGTTCCATCAGCATGGACAATACCTGACACCAGCTTCATCATTTCTGGTTTTACTTTGGCGGTGCAAAGCATATATCGAGTCGGCATTAAATTACGTGTCTCAAAAATAGTGTCGCAATCCTCATCTAGAATTGCCGGGGCAAATGGACGGAAAGCCTCGCGGAATTTTACTGTGCTATTAATTCTGTCCTTTATTTCTTCACCTGCCGGCAGAGCTAAAATAGAACGGTTACCCAGTGCTCTTGGGCCAAATTCCATTCGATCATGGAACCAGGCAATGATTTTATCTTCTGCAATATCTTTAGCCGCAGTAGCAAAATAATCATCATTCAGCCCTAAATAACGCCATTTCATTCCTGCATTGCCACCATGTCGGAATAATACATTACGGACTTCATCGGTGGAGAAACGAGGACCGAGGTAAGGATTAAAGCAAGGATCTGCACCATTGTGGTATTCACCAGCCACAAAAAGCGCAGCGCCCAAAGCCGAACCATCATCCCCCGATGCCGGTTGAATAAAGATGTTTTCCACACCATCAAGCTGACAAAGGACTTGGTTTGCTTTGCAGTTTAAGAATGCTCCTCCAGCAAGACAGAGGGATGTTTCACCCGTTTTTCGCAGCCAATAGGTCACTAACTGTTTCAGCAGCAGTGTAAATTTTTCTTGTAATCCAGCAGCAAAATCCTGATGAACATCCAGTAAAGTGTCATCTTCTCTTCTCGGCGTAAAACCAAACATATCGCTAAGTTGTGCCATTGCACCGGGAAAACCATATTCCGCATTATCAAATGTTTGCGGTAACCAGTTTATCTGTATCGTTCCGCTCTCTACATCGAATTGAGCTAATTCATTGAAAATATCGCGGTATCGCTCAGGGTTACCATACGCAGAAAGTCCCATGACTTTATATTCATCACTATTAAATACAAAGCCAAGGAACCGGGTACAGATAGAATAAAATATTCCTAATGAAGAGCTAATTGGTTGACTGTACAATTTCTGGAATTGTTGATCTTTAGCAAGATAAACACTTAGGGATTCTATTTCCCCCATACCGTCAGAAATAATACACAATGCAGAAGGGAAGCCACTGGGATAAAAGGTTGATGCCGCATGAGCCAAATGATGATCTACCCCTCGAAAACGTGATTCAATATTTTGCCATCCCTTATCAGCTAATGCATTAATCACGGTTTTTCCACTAAAAACCTCCTCGAATAACGCTTCATTAGACATGAAAAATCGGCGATAATTATCATAATTAAAACCGTGGGCAATAACCTGTATATCGTCTTGCGTAAGACCTGCTTCTACTAAACAATAATTAATGGCATTAGCAGGAAACCGCCCTGTTCCTTTCTCTCCCGTAAAACGCTCTTCCGCCGCCGCGGCAACAATTTTTCCATCAATAATCACACAGGCCGCACTATCGACTCCCTGACAAATACGTTCGTCTAATTTACTTACCTCTGGATTATTCTCTCTCAGAAAACGTTGAGCATTAGGAAGGCCACTGATACCTAATATAACCATTTTCTTCACCTCCAAATTGTTATTTTTCTTTCATAAAAATTAAACGCTCCCGGGAATTCGTTCCCTTGCCGTCGCAATGCATCTTGAAATCCATAGGGTATATATACCCGTCATCTTTCAAGTTGTCTCTTTGTTGGCTGCACTCACTCACCCCGGTCACATAGTTATCTATGCTCCCGGGGATTCGTTCCCTTGCCGTCGCGATGCATCTTGAAATCCATAGGGTATAAGCAATTAAATTAATATTTAAAACCCTCCGGCAAAATATATATCGAAAAACGCACTCCGACTAACTGCCTGCAACAATTATGCCTATTGGGATAGACTCTCATTTACCCAGAAAAAATAACTCATAAACGATATAAAAATAAAGATATCTGATCATCATTTTCTATTCAAAATAGCGTAACCAACATTGGAATAATAACCAATAATCTTTTCTCATTAAAACGATTGGCAATATTAGACCAAGTGAAGAAATACATTTATTATAAATCCAACCCGCTAATCCAGCTAATTGATGAACGCATACTTACGGATCACGATTTATAATATTGTCACTAACCACTTAATCCCCCATCAATGCAAAGAGATGTTCCTGTGATATAAGTTGATGTACTCAGCGTCCCCACACAAAAACTGGCAATTTCATTAACATCTGCCATTCGTTTTAATGCAGTGCTTCTAGCGAATTCCATCTTCTTTTCTGGAGAAATATGACGCAACATACCACCATCAACATATCCCGGCATGACAGTGTAGGCCCTAACATTAAAACGACCATAGTCATTAGAGATACTTTTTACCAATGCATTCATGGCTGCTTTCGAACAAGAATAAGCGATGGCGCCTGTCTCTACACGTAAACTTGCCGTAGAAGAAATAAATTGCATCACGCCATTACGATTCTTCATAAAATGTGGCAGCAAATATTTTGCCACTCTTGCTGCTCCAAATAAGTTGACATTAAAAACATCATGCCAACCCTCAATATCTTGAGCATGTAATAAGCCATCCAATGACATTGCCGGCGTATAGATAACCGCATCAATACATTTCATTTTTTCAATGGCAATGCTAATAGCTTCTCTAACACTGTTATCCGACATAACATCTATACCCGTCATCTTTCAAGTTGCCTCTTTGTTGGCTGCGCTCACTCACCCCGGTCTCATAGTTATCTATGCTCCCGGGGATTCGCTCCCTTGCCGTCGCGATGCATCTTGAAATCCATAGGGTATAAATAAATTTCTTCATTACACGGTTTACGTGAAGTGCCTAATACTTGATAACCACTTGCAACCGCATGTCGGCAAATTGCATTCCCAATTTCACTTGATGAACCAATAATAAGTATTTTATGCATTTAAATATTTCCACCTTATCTAAAAGTTATTTTCCAACAGGAATCCCTACTTTAAATAAAGCATTCAAAATAAATATTATCTAAACAAAAAAACATTTTTAATTCATATATTATTAACGTATATATTTTTAGCTTATCTATTTTCAACTCACTTGTTCAATCTCATTCTTAAATAATAGGGTGAGTTCTTATATCTGTCAAATTATTAATCTAATATTTAAGAGATATCAAAGCATTGGTTAAATTACACCCAAAAATTAAATAAAAAAACATTCTGCGTAAAAATATTCAATACAGCTAGTTTAATTCAGTCATAATCAATACTTGTGGTGAATGCATAATTAATTATTTAACTTTCTAACAATAACAATTAAAAATTGTGATCAATTATGTGAATCCAAATAGCTTCAATTTTAAAAATATTAATTAAATTCTTTATGAAGTTAATTCAATAATATTCACCAATAAGGATAGATACTTAATAGAATCGGTTTCAGCCTATTTTATGGTGATAAGAACACTATTCTCCCTTTTACTTTTCACTTTCCTGACGTTAAGCTATTAACATTAAGTTTGATCTATAGCGCTATCGCTTTGAACTAAAAGCACTATTTTTACAATTCGGTCTTGCAATTTGGTTGTAACGACCTTATTACTTTTTTCCCTCTATATTTTTGGTTTATGCACAGATGAAAACTCGTAGAATGAACGGCATACGGCCGTTTAGTGCTGTAATTGATGCTTGTTGGAAGGAATCTTACTCTTTTGCTCGTTTAACTAAAGATATTATCGCTGGTATTACTGTCGGTATTATCGCCATCCCTCTCGCTATGGCGCTAGCCATCGGCAGTGGTGTCGCGCCACAATATGGGCTTTACACCGCCGCAATTGCCGGGATAGTTATCGCGATAACCGGCGGTTCACGCTATAGTGTTTCCGGCCCTACCGCCGCTTTCGTTGTCATTCTCTATCCGGTCTCTCAACAATTTGGTCTGAGTGGTTTGCTCATTGCTACATTAATGTCAGGCATTATTTTGCTGGTGATGGGATTAGCCCGCGTTGGTAAATTGATCGAGTATATTCCGCTACCCGTAACGCTCGGTTTTACTTCTGGAATCGCGATAACTATCGCAACCATGCAAGTAAAAGATTTTTTTGGTCTGCGATTGGAACATATGCCAGAGAATTATATCAATAAGGTTGCGGCTCTGTTTCAAGCTCTGCCAACGCTATATTTGAGTGATACGCTAATTGGCCTGACGACACTTGCCGTTCTAATTTATTGGCCTAAGCTTGGGCTGAAATTACCCGGGCATCTTCCTGCTCTCATTGCAGGAACTGCTGTGATGGGGATCATGAACTTATTCGATCAACATGTTGCTACTATTGGTTCTGAATTTAGTTATATATTGAATGACGGTACACAAGGGCAAGGTATCCCACCCATCCTACCGCAATTTGTTTTACCGTGGCATTTACCTGATATGGATGCTCATCAGGTTGATATCAGTTGGTCAACGGTTTCAGCCCTATTACCCGCCGCCTTTTCAATGGCAATGTTAGGCGCTATTGAATCACTGCTTTGTGCCGTGGTTTTGGATGGTATGACCGGTAAGAAGCATCACTCAAACAGTGAATTGATTGGTCAAGGATTGGGAAATATTGTCGTGCCATTCTTCGGTGGTATTACAGCTACCGCCGCAATCGCCCGCTCAGCCGCAAATATCAGGGCCGGCGCAACATCACCGGTTTCAGCCATTGTTCACTCTCTGCTCGTCTTATTGACTTTACTGGCATTGGCCCCCATGCTCTCCTATCTTCCTCTGGCCGCTATGTCCGCCTTGTTGCTCATGGTCGCCTGGAATATGAGCGAAATACATAAAGTTATCGATCTGATCCGCCGCGCACCAAGGGATGACATTATTGTGCTGGTACTTTGTATGTCGCTCACAGTACTGTTTGATATGGTTATCGCCATTACGATCGGTATCGTATTAGCTTCACTGCTGTTTATGCGTCGAATAGCCAATATGACTCGCATCAGTCAATTGCCACAAACCAATGTCGATAAAGCTCTGCTGGTTGTTCGTATCAATGGCCCGCTATTCTTTGCCGCCGCTGAACGTATCTTCACAGAATTAAAGGAAGAAAGTGCCAGTTATCAGACGATCCTCATGCAATGGGATGCCGTTCCCGTGCTAGATGCAGGTGGGCTGCATGCTTTCCAACGTTTTATTGATGAAGTGGGAAAAGATAAATATATCGCTGTTTGTGATATTCCATTTCAGCCGTTAAAAACATTGGCCAGAGCCAGAATCCAGTTGGTTGAAAATCACCTTAGCTTCCATGCGACATTACCACGAGCAATGGAAGAGTTGAATTTCAATGGCAAAATGGATAGCTGAAATTACCAGATAAAAGTTTGCTAGCTCTGTTTTCAAAAACTCTTTTTTTTAAACTCTTTTTTAAATAATGGCGCTGTAAACCAGCGCCAAATCTATTTATCACCAAATCTCGCCATCATTTGATGTCATGACATCAAAAAGCCACTTTATTTACTGGTATCCAGTTGAGGGAAGTTTTTCACCACATCATCAATGGCTTTCATCTGGCTCAAGAATGGCTCAAGTTTTGCCAACGGCAATGCTGATGGGCCATCGCACCTCGCATTCGCAGGATCAGGATGCGCTTCAAGGAACAGGCCAGCAATACCAACTGCCATTCCCGCACGCGCCAGTTCAGCAACCTGAGCACGACGACCACCGGACGCAGCACCTAACGGATCACGGCATTGCAGTGAATGGGTGACATCAAAAATGACCGGATGCCCCCCGGTTGCCTGAGCCATAACATTGAAGCCCAACATATCCACCACCAAATTGTCATAACCAAAGTTGCTGCCACGGTCACATAGGATCACCTGATCGTTGCCGCCTTCTTTGAATTTTTCCACAATATTTCCCATCTGACCTGGGCTGATAAACTGGGGTTTTTTAACGTTGATCACCGCACCAGTACGCGCCATCGCCTCAACTAAATCAGTCTGACGCGCCAGAAATGCCGGCAATTGGATAACATCAACCACTTCCGCCACCAGCTGTGCCTGTGCCGGCTCATGCACGTCAGTGATGATTTTCACACCGAAAGTTTGTTTCAGCTCCTGAAAAATCTTCATTCCCTCTTCCAGACCGGGGCCGCGGTAAGAGTGAATTGATGATCGGTTTGCTTTATCAAAGGAGGCTTTGAAAACATAAGGAATGCCCAATTTTTGTGTCACTGTCACGTAGTGCTCACAAATACTCATGGCCAAATCCCGTGACTCAAGGACATTCATACCACCAAAGAGAACAAACGGCAGATCATTCGCGACCTTGATATCACCAATATGAACCACTTTCTGTTGCATACTTATACCTTCCATTAGAGACCAATAAATTAATGAGATAAATCAGTGCAGTGCACTATTCAGTTCAGTGCAAAACGATATTTCAGTGTAAAACAAGGCATTGCTGCTTAATGGCGTATATCTGCATTCTGATCATTTCTGCCACCGGGTCCTCCGGGCAGTGCTCCACAAAATAATTTAAATCAGAAACCGCAATATGATTACAATCAAGTTCCGCATATATCAGCCCCCTATCACGTATTTCATAGGGGTTATCGGGATCAAACATCAGCACAGCTTCACTCGTTTTCAGTGCCAGTTCCATTTGACCTTCTTCCATTAACGCGACTTTTATCGTATCCAGCACTTTACGTACAATGATGGCGTTATCAGTTCCTTGCAAATCATCGGCTGCTAATTTAGCTGTCTGGCTAATATTACCTTTAAGCCACACATCAAGCACGTATTCACTTAATGCTTCGCCATTGAGTGGATTAATAAACCTCGCCGTGTTATCTGGATAATCAACACGCAAAATCAACTGTGTTGGAAAAACAACCGGCATAAACGATAGCTCTAAAGCCTGAGCAATATGGATAAGAATTACCCCTAAAACAGCAGAGGAACCTTGGCGAGTTTGCAGTACTTTATCTAGCCATAATGTATCTGACAGACAATAAACACCACTGGCACCGCCGAATTTCCAGCTTTGATAAAAAAGCCTCAGTAATTTTTCCAACCGTTCTTCTATATTTAGCTGCGGAGATATTTCACGTCTGGCTTCATCAATCAATGCTTGAAGCTGCATTTCCACTGAATGCTGAGGAAAATCAGAACGCAATGTTCGGGAAATTAACAGGATACCGCTACTTAACGATGTATTATTAAATTCATAATCAGCTATGGCTTTCATCACTTTTCCACTGACCCAGTGTTATTCGCTCATTACCGCCATAATCCTGAAAAGTAGCTACCTGCCGATAACCATTTTCAGAAAACAGGCTTCTTACAACATTTCCCTGTTTCCAACCATGTTCCAATAACAACCACCCACCAGGTAACAAAAAATGGCGAGATAGATCAATAATGGTATTTAGATCAGCAATTCCCTGTTTTGCCGCAATTAATGCACTATCTGGCTCAAACCGAACATCGCCCTGAGATAGATGTGGATCGGTTTCATCTATGTAAGGCGGATTACTGACAATCATACCAAACTGTTGATTATTCAACGAAAAAAACCAATTGCTTAACAAAAAATCCACATTTTGTATTTTGAGTTTTTCAGCATTGCCCTGCGCCAGCATCACCGCATCAGGATTGATATCAACCCCGGTAACCCGGCAATCAGGGCGCTCACTCGCGATTGCCAATGCAATTGCGCCGGTTCCCGTTCCCAAATCCAGAATGCGGCAAGGTGTCAACGATAGCCGTTCAAGCGCCTTTTCTACCAGACATTCTGTATCAGGACGCGGGATTAACGTAGCGGGAGAGACATTTAATGGCAACGACCAGAATTCACGCTCACCGGTGATATAGGCAATGGGTTCACCTTTCACCCGGCGAGCGAGTAAAGCCTCCAACTGGCTGAACTGCTCTGGCGCCAGTTGCGTTTCACCGAACGCCAATATATACGTTCGGGAATGGTGAGTGACAAACCCCAACAAAATTTCCGCATCTCGTTTAGGGCTGTCACTTGCCGATAACTGTATTGTGGCTTGTTTAAGCCAAGATAGATAATCCATCAATCCTGCTCTGACAAAGCCGATAATAGATCAGCCTGATACTCATTCACGATCGGCTGAACAAGCATATCCAATTTGCCTTCCATCACTTCATCAAGGCGGTACAAAGTGAGGTTAATGCGGTGATCCGTCACCCGTCCTTGCGGGAAATTGTAAGTACGATTGCGATCTGAACGATCACCGGAACCCAGCAAGTTACGGCGCTCAGAAGCTTCCGCTTCCTGACGTTTACGAACTTCAGCAGCGCGAATACGGGCCGCCAATACAGACATCGCTTTTGCTTTGTTTTTATGCTGTGAACGTTCATCCTGACATTCAACGACAATGCCAGTTGGAATATGAGTGATACGGATGGCTGAATCCGTGGTGTTGACATGCTGTCCACCCGCCCCCGATGAACGGAATGTATCAATACGCAGATCACTTGGACTGATTTCCGGCAACTCGGCTTCCGGGATCTCGGGCAAAACCGCAACGGTACAAGCAGAAGTGTGAATACGCCCTTGCGATTCAGTTTCCGGTACACGTTGAACACGATGACCACCCGATTCAAATTTTAAATGACCATAAACCTGCTCACCGGAAACTTTAGCAATAATTTCCTTATAGCCACCATGCTCACCATCGTTAGCACTGATGACCTCAACTTTCCAACGACGGGATTCAGCATAACGGCTGTACATACGAAACAGATCCCCGGCGAAAATCGCCGCTTCATCACCACCGGTTCCTGCACGCACTTCAAGAAAACAGTTACGCTCATCATCAGGATCTTTCGGCAACAGCAACAATTGCAGTTGCTGCTCTAATTCTTCATTGCGAACCTTAGCGTCCCTGATCTCTTCCTGTGCCATTTCCCGCATTTCAGGGTCATCAAGCATTATTTCGGCTGCTTTAAGATCATCCTGAACCGCACTCCAGGCCTTAAAACAGTTCGTCACATCAGTCAGTTGAGCATATTCCCGCGACAAAGCACGAAAACGTTCCTGATCAGCAATCACATCGGCATCACCGAGATGAGCCAAAACTTCCTCGTGACGTTCTTGCAATGCTTCCAATTTAGCAACAATAGAAGGCTTCATTCTTGGTTTCAGACCCTATTCCGAGATATGGTTAATTATGTTCCAGCCCTAGGCTGTCACGTAATAAATTAAGACGCTCCAGGTCACCATTGCTGGCTGCTTGCTGGAGTGATTTGGTAGGAGCATGTATCAGGCGGTTCATCAATTGATGAGTCAATTGATTGATTGCCTGTTCTACGTCAGCTCCCTGATTGATAGCAGTCA
Source organism: Photorhabdus sp. RM96S (assembly GCF_042879335.1). Classification (NCBI taxonomy): domain Bacteria; kingdom Pseudomonadati; phylum Pseudomonadota; class Gammaproteobacteria; order Enterobacterales; family Morganellaceae; genus Photorhabdus; species Photorhabdus sp. RM96S. The sequence goes on from NZ_JBHFKT010000005.1 coordinate 166,891, forward strand.
GTGCCTTAGCAGCCATTTCAGCTCGCACCTGTTCTGCCTGATTACGATACTCACGGATTGAATTCACTGCGCCCTGCGAACGCAACCAGTCCATAAAATAACGGCTTTCCTGCTGAACAATGCATTCAGCCTGCACCGCCGCTGCTTTGCGCTGCGCAAGATTCTGCTGAATAATTGCCTGCAAATCGTCAACACTGTAGAGATAGACGTTATTGAGTTTTTCCACATCAGGCTCTATATCACGAGGAACCGCAATGTCAATGAGCAACATCGGTTGGTTACGCCGTAACTTTAATGCACGTTCAACCATCCCTTTACCGATAATAGGCAACGGGCTGGCAGTCGAACTGATAACAATATCAGCTTCAGCTAAACGTATGTCAATTTCAGGCAAGGTGATCACTTCCGCCTGAACTTCATCAGCCAGTACCTGTGCTTTCTCTTTCGTCCTGTTAGCAATCATCATATGGTGCACACGATGCTCTTTCAAATGACGAGCCGCTAGCTCAATGGTTTCTCCGGCACCGACCAGCAAAATATTCAGTTCAGAAAGTGATTCAAAAATCTGCCGCGCCAGAGTACAAGCGGCAAATGCAACAGAAACCGCATTCGAACCAATCTCGGTTTCCGTTCTGATGCGCTTGGCGACAGAAAATGATTTCTGAAATAGTCGCTCCAGTTCACTCGATAAAGAGCGGCTGTGCTGCGACTCGGCAAATGCTTTCTTCACTTGCCCAAGAATCTGAGGTTCTCCAAGTACCAACGAGTCCAGCCCACTCGCCACTCTCATCAAGTGGCTAACAGCTTCATTATCACAATGCCAGTAAATACTGGATTTTAGATCTCTGGGATTGAGTTGATGATATTCACACAACCAGCCAATTAACTGCTCATACAGATTATCTTGCTGTTCTACGCTGAGATAAAGCTCTGTACGATTACACGTTGACAATACAACCCCCCCTTTCACCAGGGGATGCTGGAGGAGGTTATCAAGCGCTTCACCAATCGTGTCTGGAGAAAAAGTCACCCGTTCACGCAAGGATACAGGAGCCGTTTTATGGTTAATACCAAGTGCTAATAAAGTCATATCAACTTCATTGAGTTATCAGCAGAGAGATCGTTCATCGTAAAAAACATTCTATACCCGTTACCTTTCAAGTTGCCTCTTTGTTGGCTGCACTCGCTCACCCCGGTCACATAGTTCGCTATGCTCCCGGGGATTCACTCCCTTGCCGTCGCGACGCATCTTGAAATCCATAGGGTATAATATTGATGAAATCATCACCCTTAATAAGGACTCTTATAAGCTGTGCATTCTACTTGATACCTCAGCTCAATAAAAGACAATCAGCAGTGTCTGATATCATTATTCAGAACATTTTTTTGAAATTTAACTGGATTAATAGTTCATTCTTCATTATTAAGTGATGTAAAAGTTTTCACGTTATTAAACAGGGATTACCGATGAAGCCAATACAAAAATTATCACTATTCCGCCTATTGCCACTCTCTTGTGTACTGTTGACCGCCTGTACATTAACGCAACCTGGCGGAACAGGTTCGGCGGATTCTCCCCAATGGCGAACACATACCCAGCAGCTACAGCAATTAAATCAATATCAAACACGTGGATCTTTTGCCTATCTGTCTAATGAGAAAAAAGTTTATGCCCGCTTTTTCTGGCAACAATATCATCCTGAACGCTACCGTTTATTACTGACTAACCCACTGGGCAGCACTGAATTAGAGCTGATCGTTCAGCCAAACATGACGCAATTAACCGATAGCCAAGGTAAAAAATATTTTAGTGATAATCCCGAAGAGATAATTTATCAGTTCACCAATATGGATATTCCATTAGATAATCTGCGGCATTGGATAACGGGTCTCCCCGGTGATGCCAAAAACTTTAAACTGGATGCTAGCTATCTATTGAAAACCGTCAATTATCAGCAAAATGGCGCGATATGGCAGGTTAACTATCAATCCTACGATACCTCAACAACCCCCGCCCTTCCCAACCGTCTGGAACTGATTCAGGGTGATCGCCGCATTAAACTGAAAATGGATAACTGGACCACAAAATAATGACATTAACTTGGCCCTCACCGGCAAAACTTAACCTATTTCTCTATATCACCGGTCGTCGAGCTGACGGTTACCACCAGTTGCAAACGCTATTTCAATTTCTTAATTATGGTGATGAAATTACGGTTACCCCTCGTCAGGATAATGAAATCCGTTTACTGACCCCCGTAGAAGGGGTGGAACACGATAACAACCTGATTGTTCGCGCAGCACGTCTTTTACAATCCTACAGCGACAAGCACCATGCGGGTATTGCTCATAAAGGTGCTGATATTCAGATCAACAAACGTCTGCCAATGGGCGGTGGGTTAGGCGGAGGTTCATCCAATGCCGCTACCGTACTCATTGCCCTGAATTATCACTGGCAAACCGGTTTCACAGACGAAACACTGGCAGCCCTCGGCGTGAGTCTTGGTGCTGATGTGCCCATCTTTGTCAAAGGACATGCCGCATTCGCAGAAGGTATTGGTGAAATCCTGCACATAGCAGAGCCGGAAGAAAAGTGGTATCTGGTTGCGCATCCTGGTATTGAAATCTCAACTCTGCGTGTCTTCACAGATCCAGAATTAAAACGTGATACACCAATTCGCTCTCTGGCCGCATTATTAAAGGCTCCGTACGTAAATGATTGTGAATCTCTTGTAAGAAAACGTTTCCGTAAGGTTGAACAGCTTCTTTCATGGCTGCTAGAATACGCGCCGTCACGCCTGACCGGAACCGGTGCATGTGTATTCGGTGAGTTTGAATCAGAAGCATCGGCCCGTAAGGTGTTAAATCAAGCCCCTGAGTGGTTGCAGGGTTTTGTTGCGCGTGGCGTTAACAATTCACCTTTGCACAGTTTCCGCTCGGGGATACCCGTGTTATTGAACCAATGAATAAATATGTTATTTAACATTGGTCAACAATATCTCTCTGGACGCAAGCCTGAGGTCTTTCTCGTGCCCGATATGAAGCTTTTTGCTGGTAACGCTATCCCGGAACTAGCACAACGTGTTGCCAACCGCCTGTACACTAATCTTGGAGATGCTGCTGTCGGCCGTTTCAGCGACGGTGAAGTCAGCGTACAAGTTAACGAAAATGTGCGCGGTGGTGATATTTTCATCATCCAGTCCACTTGTGCACCGACTAACGACAACCTGATGGAATTAGTCGTTATGGTTGATGCACTGCGTCGTGCTTCCGCAGGACGTATTACCGCAGTAATCCCTTATTTCGGTTATGCCCGTCAGGACCGTCGAGTCCGTTCCGCCCGTGTGCCAATTACCGCCAAAGTTGTTGCAGACTTCCTGTCCAGTGTCGGTGTAGACCGCGTACTGACTGTTGATCTGCATGCTGAACAGATCCAAGGTTTCTTTGATGTTCCGGTTGATAACGTATTTGGCAGCCCAATTCTGCTGGAAGATATGCTACAGAAAGAGTTAGAAAACCCTATCGTTGTTTCCCCGGATATTGGCGGGGTTGTCCGCGCACGTGCTATTGCTAAGCTGCTGAATGATACGGATATGGCAATCATCGATAAACGCCGCCCACGCGCTAACGTTTCTCAAGTGATGCATATTATCGGTGATGTCTCTGGCCGCGACTGCGTGCTAGTCGATGACATGATCGATACCGGTGGCACCTTATGCAAAGCGGCTGAAGCATTAAAAGAACGCGGAGCAAAACGTGTCTTTGCCTATGCTACTCACCCGATTTTCTCCGGCAATGCGGTGGACAACATTAAAAACTCGGTGATTGATGAAGTGGTTGTCTGTGACACCATCCCATTGTCTGCTGAGATCAAAGCACTCAATAAAGTTCGTACTCTCACTTTGTCCGGTATGTTAGCTGAAGCGATCCGGCGTATCAGTAATGAAGAATCAATTTCTGCGATGTTTGAGCACTAATAAATAAGTTGTACTCATATATCGCTATTTAAGAAAAAACCCGTTGTACAAGAGCTTCAACGGGTTTTCTGCTTACTCTGGAAGAATAATACTTCTCCATTTTTGTTATGGATACCGATGACTACCACGACGATAACGCTCATCATAGTTTCTTAGCCACCAATAACGATCTGCCACACCTTCCCGGCCTCCCACACCGGCACCAGCTAACCAAACAAGCGCACCAATAAAAACGCCCAATAGCGCTGCTTCAGATAAAAACTCAGGCCAGCCAAAACCGAAGATGTGGGGCAGTAATGTATAAACCAGGCTACTCACTATGGTGAACATACCGACACCCATCAATACATTACCGACTATGAAGGCACTTTGACGTTTCATATGTTACCTCCAACACTCTTCGTTAATACACACTTTCCGTTAATACACACTCTCCGTTAATACACACTCTCCGTGAACACTAAGAACCGAAAATTTAACAGCTAACGTTAATTGACTCTATATAACTTTATAGCCTATTTATAGTATAGCCCTATTTCATAAAAGGTCATTGCGGACACGATCACAACTAAAGGAGATTTAATAACAATTCCCTCATCATTGTGAGAAATAACATGAAGAAATAATGAATTACATAGCCTGAACTTCGCTTAAAGAGAAGTTCAGGTTTTTAACTAAATATTGATGTATAACAATGATAGTTGTGAAATTCCACCCAGGTTATATATTCTTAATCAATGATTCCTACCGGGATAATAAAAATCATCTTATTTTCACACTGCATGATAACGGCTAAAAACAGGGGATTTGTCTAATTTTTCAATGAGTAACCATCAATCAGCATCCCCAAATATCCAACGCCTAATATAGCCCTGGGGTTAATTCTATCCACGCTTGAGAATATACCCGCCCATCAATACAACTTATATACACCGATGCAGATTCATTCATGGGATGTACATGATTATGAGGCGAATACCCACGAGTATAAGAAGAAGAAACTCTAAAGCTAAAATAGCCATTTTTATCGGTAGTCATATGTTTGTCTTGATCACTCAATGACAGATAAGATCCCATAGATACTCCTATGGTTACATTAGGTTCACCTACGCCATTCTTATATAAATATCCAGCTATAATACCGCTTGAAAATGAATACAGCACAGCCGGAAATTTTATAATCTTTAACTGATATGGATTATACGTGAAACACATAGCTATAGCTTTTTCAATAGCTCCCGCTTGTGCCATTAGCATCACTTCACCAGCACTACTAGATTGTATTGACGCCGTTATCTTACCATCTTTATCTGTCATCCCCGACGACGGAACTACTGTTGCCCCACTATCTGCATAGAAGGTTATTTCTTGGTTTTTAATTCCATTACCCAACCGATCATACACCGTTGCAACTACCTTATTCTCATCGGGACTATTAATCCATGCATTATTTTTTTCTAAGTCAAGATTAAGCACTGCCACCGATTGAGGAGCAACAGTAAACTCGACCTGGAGAGGAGGGGCTTCTATTTGAGTATCATCTTCCAAGCAAGCATACACATTCCCTTGACACGGAGTTGAATCAGTAGAGATTATTTCAACTGATACCTTACCCAGTACTCCTGTACCTTTTATAATTTTACGATCATTATTCTCTTTAAATACCATAGATTGATTATCTAACGTGAAAATTATATTCACCCCATGCAATAAATAACCATCCTGGATTGCGCTTACACCGATATCTATCGGTTTATCCGCAGTTTCCGTTTTTTCACTTGATAGCCAATTTAATGTTTTAGCCTCTTTTGGTGCTTGACCGTCATTCATTTTATTCTCCTAATTTATCACTATCATGTATATATCCGTCATCTTTCAAGTTGCCTCTTTGTTGGCTGCACTCGCTCACTAAACAAAAGGAAAGTGTTTAAAATTAATAGAAAATTGAATCGACTTATCAGTATCGGGTAAACTTATTATCACATTATTTTTTTCTGCTTTGGTATTAGTTATATGGAAAGTTGTACAACCATCTTTACTAATCGCAACCTGCAACTCTCTTTCATTATCACCATAACCTGAAATTATCGCGGAGCCATCAGTACGAACAAGTAATCTTTTACCGGAATAGACAGTACGGTCCACAATCACATAACCACTACACACACTCACGCCATCAGCAGGGACTTCAGAGGTAAATGCATAAGCACTGATAATATTTCCTCCATCTCTCCACTCACTAAATACTGCCTGACTTACACCCGGTGTTATAGAACCATCCTCCGCCGAAACAGTACAACGAAAACTACCCGCTACCTCAGATTGCAAATGGAAATAAGCCAGCCCGAAACTATTGGGGGCAAATTGATATTTTGCACCACCCCCTTCAACAATACTTCCTGATTCAACACTGGCCGATAATCTCTTTCCTGGCGGCCCATAAACCACAGCTAAATTTTTCGGGTTTATTCTGGGATATTCATTAGATACCATCGGCGCACCTTCACTAATTGATATCATGGCAGATGACATATCCGTTAGCGACAATATCACTGAACCTGGAGCAGAACTATTATTACCAACCTCATAATACCCTGTTCCCACGCCCTCTTGCCCCAAACAAAGCACGTTTTCCGCCGGCACCACTAAAGAAACATAACCCTGCTTAACATCCTCATCACTGACTGTTATTGGTTGTGCATCCCAGGCCGCCCTCGCAATCGGCTCATAGTCAAAATTATGCCCTTGCCAGTGGAATATGACACTATCGCCTTTCTGCATCTGCTGATAACTAATATGCACATTTAACCCACTATGTTGTACAAGAGATGAATAGTGAATCACGCCAGATGTTGAATCTGGATAAATGGATGGTAATAATTTTATCGATGGAGAATTAATAACTTTAATAACCGTCGGTTTAGAGAAGTTTTCATTCTCGAAATCATCAGCTGATGTATAAGTCACATTATAGCAACCATCCGGTATTTCAGAGAACGGAATAGTTACAGTAAAAAAATCAAGATTAATATTCTGAATATAATAGGGACGAGAAAATATTCCCCCAACATTTACTACGATCATATCCCCGATTCTCAGCCACTCATGATAAGGTACTTTAATAATTAAATCTTGGTTCTGTTGAACAGGAACATCAATCAAGCCATCGTGATCTGCTTGCGGCAACTCTGGAGACGATAAAGAAATAGGTGTATTGTCGTTATTGGTAATCATATTTCACCTCTCATTGGAATCGGTCTGAACGATAAAACAAAATTGACTCTATCCCCTGAATCTGAATCAGGCGCTGTTAGCCAAACATTAACTTTACCTACTGTGTTGCTAACCACATTCACTGTCGCACTACCATCCTCCTTTAATGGAATATCTGCCCAGTCTTTATTATAACCATCGATGAGGGCATTATTATTCACTTTTATACGGATTTGATTAATATCATCATTATTTTTACGATCAATAAAAAGATATATCGAGCAAGGCGTATTCCCATCTGCCGGAGCGCCCGTAGTATAATTATAAGCGGTAAATACTATAGCTTCATCAGACTGACGATAATTACCAAAAGTAAGCGGAAAAGACATTACTTTATTGATATCCTCTTGCGGGGCAATCACCACAAAAGCCGAAAATTCTTCGCTATTTTTAATATTTTTATGTTCAAACGGAGAACGAACATAAAAATGTCCTTTTCCAGTCTCATCTAGCGTCAATATGATCTGATCTAGATTAATGTTATCGTCTACAATGAAAGCGCCGATAGATGTCGTAGCATAGAATTTATGCCCAGGCAAACCATATAGAGTCACAATATTTTGAGGGTTAAGATTAGGGTAATCGGTTAAATCACTCATCGCCGCGTTTTCTGTGATAATCACACTTGATATGCCGTTATTCATATTGTCACCATTAACTCCATGATTCATTGGTTGAAAATAACCCACAATAAAAAATCGCTAGTTTACAAATAAGAAACATGTCCGGGGAAATGGAAAACGCTTACGCATTTTCCATAAACAAGTAAAAACTCAATCAGTTAAATTTATTGCCCAGGTGGAACCGTATCAATGCGTCCAAACCAAATCTTGGAGTTCTTTATATTTACACTATAAGTGATATAAACTAATCCTGGTCCATCATCATACGAGTCCACACCGGTAAAAGGTGCCTGACCAAGCAGAATAATAGCTTCTCCTGCCGCCACTTCTTCGGCAGTTACCGTATGAGGTTCAAGAGAATAAATTTTTGAAGATGGACTATGATTGACAATACCATTAACGTAAATACGTACATTGATAATACTATCCACATCTATTCCATTTTTTTTACCCACAGCAATACGCGCATCCAGCCCTCCCCCTAAAATTTTTACAAGATTGATCTTACCTCGCTGTTTAAGTTCGCTCTGATCTTTATGAGTAAAAATTCTAGCTGCCGCTAATGTACGCCTAATCTCTGGTGGTTGATTCGGTACTGACTTCGTTAAATAAAAATAGAGGGCTGTTGACATAGTAACGTTTCCAATGGCATCAACAGCATAATAATACAATTCATTATCACCAATATTTGGAATATTAGAATACGGAACTAAAATAAATGGCATATCAAACTGATTCATATTAGAAATCACAGCAGATTGACTTTGAGTTTCTTCACTATCTTCTCTAATCACTAAGAAAATTTGATCTTGTAGATTAGCACCTGTATAAGATGGGATAATCACATGAAAACCTGTACTGCTATTTCCTATCTGTGGTGTTAATTCATCACCAATCAATTCTTCAATATTTGGTGCAGGAAGATTTGGAACAATATCTTCTGTAATAAATAGAATATTTGATGAAGCATTTCTTAACAAATATGGCAGTTTTGTGAACATACGTACTGAATAGTTACCCTTAAATTTTTTAGGGAAAACTCTTAAAGCAACAGAACCTCTACTACTGGTATTAATATAATATTGATAATTACCATTTTCACTAATAAAAGGCAATATTTCTGTCGTAAGTTGATCTCTACCATCCTCAAAAATACGTACTGGCTTATCCGTTACCAGAGGAATCTGAAAATAGGGTAACGGATCACTTGTTTTACTCTGAGCATATATATTAACAAGGAGGCTGCCATTGAAAAATTTAGAAGGTTGTTCATCATCTTCTGCCGGAGAGAGGTCTTTTATCCACGAATCACCAATAATTATCGGTTCAAACGCGGCATATGAAAAACCATTTTTATCAATAGGATGGAACTCAATCTCCAATTTAGCATCGGGGTCCGTAACCTTATCCATTGAAAACATTATGGTGAAATCACTGGCACTAGAATGAGCAGTCACAACAAATTTCGCAGTACAGATATTTTTCTCAACATCTCTTGAAATACGAGGAATCTCATCAAAACTGATATTTTTTAAGTAATTATACACTATATCAGTCGTTTCCGTTACTTTATGAGTCTCATCACCTGAATAAGTCACAGTAATGACAACCGGGCACTCTTCTAAAACCGTTATCCCTGAAACGATATCTGCTGTAAGTGTCGACATATTAAACCTCATATTAAAGTTAAACACCAATAAGTAACAAACGTCTAATTTTCTTACCAAAATAATGCGCTTCTACAATGATGCTTACTACCTATTGCCTCCTTTCTACTTTTCACATAAATAAATTATTTACTTTAGCCGTTAATGTAATAACAATAAATCCATTACTCAGAACATAAGCTTTATATCCAGATAACCATATATAGCCACCATATTTTAGGATCAAGATTAGGATAATTGTTAAATCACTTTCCGCCGTGTTTGCCATTCCTCATACTGTCACCGTTAATTCCACAACTCATTGATTAAAAATAACAGGTAGATTCACATAATAAGTAAAATGACCCGAGAAATGGAAAATGCTCACGCATTTTCCAGCAAACAAAAAACTCAATCAGCTAAATTTACTGCCCAGGTGGAACAGTATCAATACGTCCATACCAAATCTTAGATTCCTTTTGGCCTACGCTGTAAGTGATATAAACTGAACCTGGCCCCCCGTCACTATACGAGTCCACACCAGTAAAAGGCACCTGACCAAGCGGAATAATAGTTTCTCCAGCCGCTGCTTCGTCGGCAGTTACCGTATGAAGCTTAAGAGAATAAAGTTGCGAAGACGGATTCTTATCTACAATACCATTAACGTAAACATTCACCTTGATAACACTATCTACATCTATTCCATTTTTTTTATCCATCACAATATGAGCATCCAACCCACCACCTAAAATACTTGCAAGATTGATACTGCCTTTTTGTCCAAGTTCTTCCCGATCTTTATGAGTGAAAATTCTGGGTGCCGCTAATGTACGCTCAATCTCTGGTGGTACATTCGGTACTGACCGCGTTAAATTAAAATAGAGGGCTGGTGACACAGTGATGTTTCCAGTTGCATCAACCACATAATAAGATAACCTATTATCGCCAATATTTGGAACACCGGCATACGGAACTAAAATAAATGGCATATCCAACTGATACGGCTCAGTGATTACAGCAGACTGGCTTTCTACTTGTCTATCATCTTCTTCAATTATTAAGAAAATCTGATCAAGTGGTTTAGCACCCTCATAAGATGGGATAATCACATGAAAACCTGTATTCCTATTTCCTATCGGTGGTGTTAATTTATCTCCAACCAACTCCTCAATTCCCAGAGCTGGAAGAGTTGGGTAAATATTCCGTGTAATCATCAAAATACCTGATGAAGCGTTTCTTAAAAAATATGGCAGTTTTGTGAGCATACTCACTGAATAGTTCCCTTTAGATTTCTTAGGGAAAACTTTTAAGGCAACAAAACCATCACTATTCGTATTAATATAATATTGATAATTATCTTTCCCGCTAATAAAAGGCAATATTTCTTCCGTCATTTTTCCTTGCTTAATCCCAAAAATACGCACTGGTTTATCCGTTACCAGAGGAATTTGAAAATAGGGTAACGCTTCTTTATTTTTACCCAGCGCATATATATTAACAAGGAAGTTGCCATTAAATTCAGAAGGTTGCGCATCATCTGCTGCCGGAGATAAATCTTTTATCAACGAATTGCCAATAATGATAGGTTCAAATGCTGAATACGAAAAATCATTTTCACCAATAGGATGAAACGTAATCTCTAATTTAGCATCGGGATCTGTATCCTTATCCATCGAAAATGTTACAGTAAAATCACTGGTACTGGAATGAGCAGTAACAACAAACTTTGCAGTGCAGGTATTTTTCTCGACATCCCTTGAAATACGGGGGGTCTCATCAAAACTGGCATCTTGTAGATCACTGTAAACTATGCCGGTTGTTTCTGTTACTTTATGAGTATCATCACCCAAATAAGTCACAGTCATGACAACCGGGCACTCTTCTAAAACCGTTATTCCTGAAACGATATCTGCTGTAAGTGTCGACATATTAAGCCTCATATTAAAGTTAAACACCAATCAGTAACAAACACTTAATTTTCTATCAAAATAATGCGTTTATACAACGATGCCTACTCTCTATTACCTCCTTCCTGTTTGTCACATAAATAAATTATTTACTTTAGCCGTTAATGTAATAACAATAAATATCTACTCGAAACATAAGCTTTATACCAAAATATACCCTATATAGTTACAATATATCTGGGGTTAAAATTACGGCAATTGTTAAATCATTTTTCGCCATATTGACCATTATTCATACTGTCACCATTAGCTCCATGATTCCTTGGTTGAAAATAAAATAACAACGATTAATAAAACATTATAGTATGTAATAAAGAAATCGCCAGTTCACAAATAAGAAATATGCTCGGAAAAATGGAAAATAAATAAAATCCCAATCAGTTAAATTTACTGTCCAGGTGGAACAGTATCAAGGTATCCAAACCAAATCTTAGATTCCTTTTGGCCTACACTGTAAGTGATATAAACTGAACCTAGCGTACCATCACGATATGAGTCTACATTAGTAAAAGGCCCTTGACCAAGCGGAATAATAGCTTCTCCTGCCGCCACTTCGTCGGTAGTTACCGTATGAGGTTCAACAGAATAAATTTTCGAAGATGGATTCTCATTTACAATACCATTAACGTAAATACGTACATTAATGACATTATTTACCTCTATTCCACTGTTTTTACCCACAGCAATATGAGCGTCCAATCCCCCTCCTAAAATACCATCAAGATTGATCTTAGCTGGCCACACAAATTCCAACTGCGTTCTATGATTAAAAATTATAGGTCTCGCTAATATACGCTTAATCTCTGGTGGTACATTTGGTACTGACCTCGTTAAATTAAAATAGAGGGAGGATGACATAGTTATGTTTCCCATTACATCAGCTACATAATAGTATAACTCATTATTGCCAATATTTGGAACACTAGCATATGGAACTAAAATAAATGGTATATCCAACTGATTCAGATCAGTAATTACAGCAGACGCACTTAGCGTTTCATCATTACCTTCTCTGATCATTAAGAAAACTCTATCTTTCGGTCTAACACCTTCATAGAACGGGATACTCACATGAAAACCCGTGCTACTATTTCCTATTGATGGCGTTAATCTATCACCGTCCAGTTCTTCTATATCTGGCATCACCAGCATTGGAGCAATGTCTTCTGTAATAAACAGAATATTTGATGAAGATTTTCTTGAAAAACCCTGCAATTCGGTGAACATATTAACTACATAGTTCCCCCCCTCCTCCTGACTGGGAAAAATCTTTAAGGCAACAAAACCTTTATTATCTGTATTAATATAGTATTTATTGTTATCTAGTTCTTGAATAAAAGGAAATATTTCTTTCGTAAGTTTCTTTCCATCATACCCAAAAATACGTACTAACTTATCCGTTACCAGGGGAATTTGAAAATAGGGTAACGGATCATTTGTTTTACTCAGCGCATATAGATTAATAAACAGGCTACCATTGAATGGTGAAGGTTTCTCATTATCCTCTGCCGGAGATAAGTCTTTTATCAACGAATCGCCAATAACTATAGGTTCAAATGCTGCATGTGAAAAACCATTTTCACCAATAGGATGAAACGCAATCTCCAATTTAGCATCGGGATCCGTAGCCTTATCCATTGAAAATGTTATGGTGAAATCACTGGCGCCAGAATTAGCAGTAACAACAAATTTCGCAGTGCAAGTATTTTTCTCAACATCTCTTGAAATACGAGGGATCTTATCAAAACTGGTATTTTCCGGGTTATCATACACTATGTCAGTCGAATCCGTTACTTTGTGAGTATCATCACCTGAATAAGTCACCGTGATAACAACTGGGCACTCCTCTAAAACCGTTACTCCTGAAACGATATCTGATTTAAGTATCGACATATTAAACCTCATATTAAAGTTAAACACCAATCAGTAACAAACACTTAATTTTCTATCAAAATAATGCGTTTATACAACGATGCTTACTCTCTATTACCTCCTTCCTGTTTGTCATATAAATAAACTATTTACTCTGGTCATTACTGTAATAGCAATGTATTCTTTATCCAAAAGGTATCATAAAATGGGATACAGTGTTTCCTCCGCATATTCAAAAAACTAAGTCAGAAACCATCAGCATATGAAAAAAACGCCTGACTAAGCTAATAACACTTACTCTAACCTCCACATCTTCCCTGATAAATGTATAAGGATCAATAGTAATAACTACTTAATCTAACTCCTCTCCCATAGTACGATTAACGTAAACACTTACACTAATAATATCATCTACATTGATTTCAATGAACAATTAAATAATTGATTTTCCCTCTCTGTCCAAGTTCTAAATGACCTTGGTGAGTAAAAACTCCAGCTACAGCTAATGTGCGAGAAACCTCTGTGATCGCTCATTAGGGACTGAATCGGTTAAAATAACGAGAAGATAGCATAGCTACATTTTCACTATAAGTAGCAGTAATGACAACTGAGCATTCTTCTAAAACCGTTATTCATGAAACGATATTTGCTGTAAGTATTGACAGATTAAACCTCATATTAAAATTAAACACCAATAAGTAACAAACGCCTAATCTTCTATCAAAATAACTTCCTGCTACAATGATGTTTACTACCTGTCTATTATTTCTTCCCTACTCCTCACATAAAACCACATAAGCCAGTAGCGATTTATCGCTCCTATTCAACATATGAGCCTTAATACTCTTATTATTTATCTGTAGTCCCCCCATTCTTATTCCGTTAGCACCTAACCCGTCAGTTGGATCATCTAATAAACCCTTTTGAATAAGATTTAAACCCAAATTATTAACCAGATAATCAATTGAACCACCAAGATCACTCTCTTTTATCCTATTTCCTCTTGTACAACGAGGTAAAGGTTGGCTCTTGTCAATATGACTATTCAGGTCAGGATAACCAATCCCCGGCCCTATCGGATCAGAATCAATAATTACAAAGTGGTCAATTTTCACATCGGGAATAACATATTTTAAATACCGGCCAGATTTTTGGTGTGTAAACGTCGCAGTTAATGTAACCATTCCTACTTTTTTAACTTGAAAATGCTCTCCATCCACATCAATTACGTTCCTATTACTTGAGTCATATACTCCAGTATAACCAGCTATATCTGATTTTCCGGGCAAATACTCAGGTTTAAATGTCATTTTTGGCCAAGCAAAATTCATTCTTTCTTTTGGAACCGAAGGCCCTAAATCTTGTTTCGCTTCACGTTCATAATGATAATCCAATATAAAGAAGCCAGTAACATCCTGCTCATTAGCCTTAATTTCCACCGTTTTATTCTTAGAGCCAACAGATGAATCATTCACTTTGGCTGTTACCATAACAGCAACAAACCCGCCGCTTTTGCTATATACCCGATATTGCGCTTTCCCATCAGCATCTGTTTTACCATCACCCACTACCTGAGTTACCAAGTTTTTATCAGTAATGGTGACTCCCTTACTATTTACTGCACTCCAGGCCACCGTAATACCGCTTTTCGCCTGCCCGGAAAAATCTTTTACTGTGGCAGTGAAGGTATAAATATGCCCCTCGCCTTCTCCTTCTGTTACGTGATCTGGGCTAACAGTAAGAGAAGCAAGCT
Source organism: Photorhabdus sp. RM96S (assembly GCF_042879335.1). NCBI lineage: Bacteria > Pseudomonadati > Pseudomonadota > Gammaproteobacteria > Enterobacterales > Morganellaceae > Photorhabdus > Photorhabdus sp. RM96S. The sequence continues at coordinate 182,002 of NZ_JBHFKT010000005.1, forward strand.
CATTAGGGCTGATAAAACTGACTTTTTTATCCGCATTCATTGGCGTCTGCTGAGTAGCCGTTTTTGCCGATACTTGTACATCAATCGCTACCACTGTGCTGCTTAACGTCGCGGTCACCTGTCCCTGCGCGTTACTCACCGAGTTGTTCTGTTTCGTCAGGGTTAACCCGTCAACCGTTGGCTCTGTCTGCCAGTCGATATCAATCGGTTTATCCACCACCGGCTTGCCATATGCATCTTCCACTGTCGCCGTGAAGGTGTAAGTATCAGTGCCTCCGTTGTAGAGTGGACCCTCTTTGTCCACCGTTACATGGGTAACATGATAGCTAGTGCTCAGCTCCTCAAAGCTCACCGGGCTATCGGCCTTAACCCACGACGGGTTCGCCGCCGCCTTCGCCGATACCTGCACATCAGATACCTTCGCCGTGCTGGTTAAGGTCGCGGTCACCTGTCCCTGCGCGTTACTCACTGAGTTGTTCTGCTTCGTCAGTTTTAACCCGTCAGCCTTTGGATCTGTCTGCCAGTCAATATCGATTGATTTATCCACTACCGGCTTGCCATGCCCATCCACCACCGTCGCCGTGAAGGTATAACTGTCAGCGCCGTTGTTGTAGCGTACTTTGTCTTTATCCACTTCCACCGTCACGCCGGTGACTTGATAACTGAGGCTCAGCTCCTCAAAGCTGACCTTTCGATCAGCATCGACCCACGACGGGTTCGCCGCCGCTTTCGCCGATACCTGCACATCCTTCACCGCCGCCGTGCTGGTTAAGGTCGCCGTCACCTGTCCCTGCGCGTTACTCACCGAGTTGCTCTGTTTCGTCAGTTTTAACCCGTCAACCTTTGGATCTGTCTGCCAGTCAATGTCGATTGGTTTATCCGCTACCGGCTTGCCATGCCCATCCACCACCGTCGCCGTGAAGGTATAACTGTCAGCGCCGTTGTTGTAGCGTACTTTGTCTTTATCCACTTCCACCGTCACGCCAGTGACTTGATAACTGAGGCTCAGCTCCTCAAAGCTGACCTTTCGATCAGCATCGACCCACGACGGGTTCGCCGCCGCCTTCGCCGATACCTGCACATCAGATACCTTCGCCGTGCTGGTTAAGGTCGCCGTCACCTGCCCCTGCGCATTACTGACCGAATTGCTCTGTTTTGTCAGGGTTAACCCCTCAACCTTTGGATCTGTCTGCCAGTCAATGTCGATCGGGTGACCCACCACCAGATTGCCGTGCCCATCCTTCACCGTCGCCGTGAAGGTATAACTGTCAGCGCCGTTGTTGTAGCGTACTTTGTCTTTATCCACTTCCACCGTCACGCCGGTGACTTGATAACTGAGGCTCAGCTCCTCAAAGCTGACCTTTCGATCAGCATCGACCCACGACGGGTTCGCCGCCGCTTTCGCCGATACCTGCACATCCTTCACCGCCGCCGTGCTGGTTAAGGTCGCCGTCACCTGTCCCTGCGCGTTACTCACCGAGTTGCTCTGTTTCGTCAGTTTTAACCCGTCAACCTTTGGATCTGTCTGCCAGTCAATGTCGATTGGTTTATCCGCTACCGGCTTGCCATGCCCATCCACCACCGTCGCCGTGAAGGTATAACTGTCAGCGCCGTTGTTGTAGCGTACTTTGTCTTTATCCACTTCCACCGTCACGCCAGTGACTTGATAACTGAGGCTCAGCTCCTCAAAGCTGACCTTTCGATCAGCATCGACCCACGACGGGTTCGCCGCCGCCTTCGCCGATACCTGCACATCAGATACCTTCGCCGTGCTGGTTAAGGTCGCCGTCACCTGCCCCTGCGCATTACTGACCGAATTGCTCTGTTTTGTCAGGGTTAACCCCTCAACCTTTGGATCTGTCTGCCAGTCAATGTCGATCGGGTGACCCACCACCAGATTGCCGTGCCCATCCTTCACCGTCGCCGTGAAGGTATAACTGTCACTGCCGTTGTTGTAGCGCTTCTTGTCTTTATCCACGTCCACCGTCACGCTGGCGACATAGTAGCTGGTGCTGAACTCCGCAAAACTGACTTTTCCGTTCGCGTTCACCGCCGTCTGCTGGCTGGCCGTTTTCGCCGATACCTGCACATCTTTCACCGCCGCCGTGCTGGTTAAG